>NZ_BAAHFQ010000042.1:0-23925 GCF_054681715.1 Deferrisoma sp. | reverse complement strand
CGAACCGCTTCTTTGCCAGGCTGGGGCTACCCCAACTGGCGCCGTGACCTCAACCTTACGAACCGCCCGGTGCGGACCCGCATGCCGGGTGGTGTGGGAGGGGTCGGCGGAGCCGATGCTCCGCCGCCCCTATCCCGATTCTGGGCCAACGCCCTCGATCCCGGGGAGGCCGCGGCCGAGGGCCGCTGGGACGCGATCCTGTGCCGGAACCTGCTCATCTATTTCTCGGACGAGACGACCCGGAAGCTGGTGGCCACCCTCCACCGGGCCCTAAGGCCCGGGGGCGTGCTGCTCCTGGGGCTCACGGAGAGCCTGCTCCGGTTCGACACCCCGTTCCGGGTGGAAGAGGTCGGGGGCTGGTTCTTCTACGTGAGGGACGGCTAGGCGGCGAGGCGGCTGGGCGGCTAGGCAGCTAGGCGGCTAGGCAGCTAGGCAGCTAGGCGGCTGGGCAGCTGGGCGGCTGGGCGGCTGGGCGGCGGGGCCGCCCGACCCGTAGGGCATAAGTTCCATTCACGATTTACGATTTACGATTTACGATTCACGACCCCCCACGGAGCCGACATGGACAGAAAAATCCGCGTGCTGGTGGTGGACGACTCGGCCTTCGTCCGGCAGTCGGTGACCCGGATGCTCAGCTCCGACCCGGCGATCGAGGTGGTGGGCACGGCCCGGGACGGGCTCGACGCCCTGGAGAAGATCAAGGCCCTGGCGCCCGACGTCGTGACCCTGGACCTCATCATGCCGAACCTGGACGGGATCGGGGTCCTCCAGGCCCTGCGGGCCGAGGGAACCCGGGTGCCGGTGGTGGTGTGCTCGATCGCGAGCGAGGGGGGCCAGAAGGCCATCGCCGCCCTGGAGGCCGGGGCCGTGGCCCTGGTGCAAAAGCCCACGGCGCTCGCGCTCGACACGATCTACGAGATCGAGGCCCAGCTCGTGCACGAGGTGAAGGCGGCCGCGGCCGCCGCCCCCGAGCGCCTGGCCCCGCCGGCCCCCGAGGCGCCGGCCCCGGCCCCCGCGGCGGTGCCGGCCCCGGCGGCGAGCCGGTACCGGCTCCTGGCGATCGGGGCGAGCACCGGCGGGCCCCAGGCCCTCCGGTTCCTGCTGCCCCAACTGCCCGAGGGGTTCCCGGTGCCGGTCGCGGTGGTGGTCCACATGCCCGTGGGGTTCACGGGGCTCTTCGCCGAGCACCTGGACGCCGTGTGTCCGCTGGCGGTGGTGGAGGCCACCGACGGCACCCCGGTGGAGCCGGGCACGATCCTCATCGCCCCGGCCGGCATCCATCTCAAGTTCCGGCGGGAGGGAGACCGGGTGGCGGCCCGGCTCGACCCCCAGCCGGCCCAGGGGCTCCACCGGCCCTCGGTGAACGAGCTGTTCCGGTCGGCGGCCGAGGTGTTCGGCGAGGGGGTGCTGGGGGTGGTTCTCACGGGCATGGGCGATGACGGCACCGAGGGCGCCCGGGTCGTGAAGGAGCGGGGCGGCCGGATCCTGGCCGAGGCCGAGGCCTCCTGCGTGGTCTACGGCATGCCCCGGTCGGTGGCCGAGGCGGGCCTCGTGGACCGGGTGGCCCCCCTGGAGGCCATGGCCGACCTCATCCTGGAGGAGATCGGCCGGGGCTAGGTCCCTTGCCTCGTGGGAACAAAGACCTACCTTTCCGGCGGAGACGTCCCGGGGAGCCGTCCAGGGCACCGGGACGTCCCGTGCAAGCGGGCCAGGGCGTGCACAGTGGAACACGCTGTGTCCATCTGTGCGCATCTGTGGCCCACGTCGGTTCCCCATTTCCGATTCCCACTTCCCAAAAGGAGTCTGCCATGCGTGCCGTGATCCTGGCCGGCGGCAGCGGCACCCGGTTGTGGCCGCTTTCCCGCCAGGCGTTCCCCAAGCAGTTCCTGGCCCTCACGGGCGAGCGGAGCCTCCTCCAGGAGACCGTGGAGCGGGTGCGGCCCCTGGTGGGGGAGAACCTGTGCGTGGTGGCGACCCGGGACGTGGCCCACCTGGTGGCCCGCCAGCTCCGGGACCTCGGGATCGACCCCGGGGGCCGGATGATCCTGGAGCCCGTGGGCCGAAACACCGCCCCGGCCGTGGGCCTGGCGGCCCTGGCCACCCCGGCCGACGAGGTGCTCCTGGTGCTCCCCTCCGACCACGCCATCCGCGACGCGGCCGCGTTTCGGGAGGCCCTGGCCCGGGGCGCCGAGGTGGCGGCGGCCGGGTATCTGGTGACCTTCGGCATCACCCCGGACCGGCCCGAGACCGGGTACGGGTACATCCAGGCCGGGGAGCCCCTGGAGGGGTTCGAGGGGTTCCGCAAGGTGGCCCGGTTCGTGGAGAAGCCCGACCGGGCCACGGCCGAGCGGTACCTGGCCGAGGGGGGGTACTCCTGGAACTCGGGGATGTTCGCGTTCCGGGCCGGCACGATCCTCGAGGAGCTCGACCGCCACGCCCCCCACGTGGCCGCCGGGGTCCGAGGGCTGGCCGACGCCGTGCGCTCGGGCGGGGAGATCCCCGAGGCCGCCTACGCCGCGATCCCCAAGATCTCCATCGACTACGCGGTGATGGAGCGCTCGGACCGGGTGGCCGTGCTGCCCGTGGATCCCGGGTGGTCGGACCTCGGGAGCTTTGCCGCGCTCCACGAGATCTCCGAACACGACGCCGGCCGAAACGCCGTGCGGGTGGGGGGCACCGCGATCCTGGAGGACAGCACCGGGAACCTGGTGTGGGCCGGCGACAAGGTGGTGGCCCTGGTGGGGGTGGAGGACGCCGTGGTGGTGGACACCCCCGACGCCCTGCTGGTGTGCCGCCGCGACCGCAGCCAGGATGTGCGCAAGGTGGCCGAGGAGCTCGTCCGCCGGGGCCGGGACGAGGCCGTGTTCCACCGCACCGTGCACCGGCCCTGGGGCACGTTCACCACCCTGGAGGAGGGGCCGGGGTTCAAGGTGAAGCGGATCGCCGTGTACCCCGGGGAGAGGCTGAGCCTGCAACTCCACCGCCACCGGGCCGAGCAGTGGGTGGTGGTGCGGGGCACGGCCCGGGTGACCCGGGGCGACGAGGTCCTGGACCTGGGGGTGGGCCAGACCGTGCACATCCCCCGGGAGGAGCGGCACCGGCTCGAGAACCCCGGCACCGAGCTCCTGGAGATCATCGAGGTCCAGACCGGCGACTACCTGGGCGAGGACGACATCGTCCGGCTCCAGGACGACTACGGCCGGACCCAGGGGTAGGGGCGGCGCGGCCGAGGGGCGGCGACCTCCCGCCCCTCAAGTCTTTTCGCGACCCGGCCGATGGGTACGCGAAACGGCGGGCGCCCCGGAAGGGCGCCCGGGCACCGGCACACCGGGAGCGCCATGGAGATCGTGCCCCTGGGGGTGGGCGACGCGTTCGCCAAGACCCTGTACCAGACGAACTTCCTCGTGCGGCCGGCCGACGGCGAGCCGTTCCTCGTGGACTGCGGCCACACGGCCTCCCGGGCCCTGCGCGCCCTGGGCCTGGAGCTCCGGGCCGTGCCCCGGGTGCTCGTGAGCCACCTCCACGCCGACCACATCGGGGGGCTCGAGGAGCTAGGGTTTGCGGGGTACTTCGGCTGGGGCCTCAGGCCCCGGCTCTACGTGCCCGAAAACCTCCTGCCCTGGCTCTGGCCCCACGCCCTGGAGGCGGGCATGGGCCAGCGGCTCCGGGGCGACGAGGGGTTTTTCGAGGCGCGGCTGGAGACCTACTTCGAGGTGACGGCCCTCGCCGGGGGCGGGGCCTTCGACCTCGGGAGCGTGCGGGTGACCCCGTTTCCCACCCCCCACGTCCCCGGGCGGCCGAGCTGGGGCTTCCGGCTCGAGGACCGGGCCACCGGCGGCCGGGTGCTCCTGACCTGCGACACCCGGTTCCACCCCAAGACCCTCGACGCCTTCGGCGCCGACGCCGACGCCGTGTTCCACGACTGCCAGTTCGTCACCAACGGCGCCCACATCCACGCCACCCTGGACGAGCTCCAGACCCTGCCCGAGGCCTGGCACGAGCGGCTCCTCCTGGTGCATTATGCCGACGACTGGCCCGAGCACGCCCACCGCCTGGGCCGCCTGCGCCTGGCCGAACAGGGCCGGGTATACCGGTTCTGAGTCCCCCCCTCACCCCGGCCCTCTCCCCCCGAGGGGGGAGAGGGGGACAGAGGGCGGTGGACCGGGCGGCTCCAATCCCCCCTCCCCCGGAGGGAAGGGGGGCAGGGGGGAGGGGGAGGCGCAGGGCCGCCGACCCGGCGTGGGCCCGCCGCCAAAGGACTTGCGAACCATTCCCCATTCCCCATTCCCGATTCCCGACCGTTCCCCTCCCCGCCATGCCCGAGCCCAGCCGCCCCCGCACCATCCTCCACGTGGACATGGACGCGTTCTACGCGTCGGTCGAGGTGCTCGACCGGCCCGAGCTCCGGGGCAAACCGGTGATCGTGGGCGCCGACCCCCAGGGGGGCCGGGGCCGGGGGGTGGTGGCCGCGGCGTCCTACGAGGCCCGGCGGTTCGGGGTGCGCTCGGCCCTCCCCATCTCCCAGGCCTGGAAGCGCTGCCCCCAGGGCGTGTACCTGCGGCCGCGGTTCGGCCGGTACGAGGAGGTGTCCCGGCAGGTGTTCGCCGTGTTCGGGCGGTACACCGACCGGGTGGAGCCCCTGAGCATCGACGAGGCGTTCTTGGACCTCACCGGGTGCGAGCGCCTGGTGGGGGACGGGCCCGCCGCGGCCCGGCGCCTGAAGGACGAGATCCGGCGTGAACTGGGCCTCACCGCCTCGGTGGGGGTCGCGCCCAACAAGTTCCTGGCCAAGATCGCCTCCGACCTGGACAAACCCGACGGGCTCGTGGTGGTGCCCCCCGGGGAGGAGGCGGCGTTCCTGGCGCCCCTGCCGGTCACCCGGATCTGGGGCGTGGGGCCCCGCACGGCCGAGGCCCTGGCCCGGATCGGGGTGCGCACCGTGGGGGATCTCCAGCGGCTGCGGCGGGAGGACCTGGCGGCCCGGTTCGGGAGCGCCGGGGCGGACCTGTGGCGGCTCGCCCGGGGGCTCGACGACCGGCCGGTGGAGCCGCCCGGGGAGCCCAAATCCCTCGGGGCCGAGATGACCTTTCCCGAGGACGTGGACGACCGGGAGACGGTGCGGCTCGCCCTCCTCGACCTGTGCGACCGGGTGGGGGCCCGGCTGCGGCGCCACGGGCTCCGGGCCCGGGGGGTGACGCTCAAGTTCCGGGACGAGGCGTTTCGCACCGTGACCCGGGCGGCGGCGCTGGAGCCGCCCACGGACCTGGGGGAGGACCTGTTCGGGGCGGTCGAGGCCCTGCTGGGGCGGGTGCCGTGGCCCCGGGGCGGCCGGGTGCGGCTCGTGGGGGTGCAGGCCGGGCGGCTCGTGCCATCCGAGGCCGGCTGGCAGCCCGAGCTGTTCGCCCGGGCCCCCGACCGGCGACGGGCCGCGGCCCGGGCCCGGGACGCCGTGGAAGAGCGGTTCGGGCGCAAGACCCTCGTGCGGGCTGCCCTGCTCGACCGGGACCGGGGCGGGAAGGGGTGATCTACCGGAGGAACGGGGCCTGCTGGGTCGCGGCGGCGGGTTCCCGGGGCTGCTCCTCGGGCGGGACGGTGAGCGCCCGCAGGGCGGCCAGGAAGAGGCCCAGGGCGCAGACGAACACGAGGGCGTAGAGAAGCGGCCCCCGGGCCTTGTACTTGAGGCGTCGCCACCGGCGTCGGCGTCGGGGTTGGGTCATCGGCTCCCTCCGTGGATGTGGGGGGTCCTGGGTCCCTGTTCGTCAGGCGGGCGCGGGAACTTGAGCGACCGGCCGGAACCAGGAAAGGGCGTTGGCCCGCAGCACCCTGTCGGCCGCTTCGGCCGGCGGCCCCGGGTCGCGGGCCAGGCGCCAGAGGTCGTCGAAGAACCGGGTGCCGGAGTCGGTGTTGCAGCACAGGCGCCCGGCCGCCTCGGGCCGGTCCCGGAGGAGCCGGCGGAGGTCGTCGGCCGAGCTCTTCACCGGGCTCAGGCTCATGCCCACCCGGTAGCCTTCGTCGAGCGCCCAGGGGGCCGTGACCGGGGTGGTGTGGTCCACGAGCGCCCTCCGGGCGGCCGCCGGATGGGCGCGCAGCACCGCCAGGATCTCCCGGGTCACCCGTTCCTTGTCGTTCCGGGGGGTGTGGACCCCGAACACCTGGTCGCGGGCCTCCAGTTCGGGCGCCAGGGCGAGCTGGGCCTCGAACACCTCCCGCTCCCGGGCCGAGCCGGTCTCGAGCCCGATCTCCCCGATGCCCCGGCACAGGGGGTGGTCAAGGAGCGGCACCAGGAGGTCCGCCAGACGCTCGGGGGCGAGGTCGTCCGGGATGTTCCGGGGGTGGACCCCCACGAGGAGCGCGCAGGGGAGCCCCCCTTGGGCCGCCCGCTCCACCGCGGCGACCTGGGCCTCCCAGTACGCGGTCAGGTCGGCCACCGAGTCCACCCGGTGGGCGAACGACCAGCTCACCACGGCCGCTCCCTCGTCCCGCAGCCACCCGATCCGGTGGGGATGGGCCTCGGCCAGGTGGTCCAGGTGGCAGTGGGCGTCCACGAACCGGATCGTCATCGCCGACGCTCCAGGAGGGCCAGGGTTTCCACGTGCTCGGTGCCGGGGAGGAAGTCGTAGGGGATCGCCCGCACCAGGGCGTAGGGCGCCCGGGCCGTGAGGAACCCGAGGTCCCGGGCCAAGGTTTCGGGGTTGCACGAGAGGTATGCGATCCGCTGGGGCTCGAGGGCGGCGATCGCCTCCAGGACCCCGGGGTCCGCGCCCTTCCGGGCCGGGTTCAGGGCCACGCCCGTCGGCCGGAACCCCTCGGACACGAGTTCCCAGGCCCCGGCGGCGGCGTCCCCCTCGCGGAACTCGGCGTTCGGGATCCCGAGGCGGTTTGCGTTCTCCCGGGCGTCGGCCACGGCCTGGGGGTTCGCCTCGATCCCGACCACCCGGCGACACCGGGACGCCGCCGCCAGGGCCGTGGCGCCGATGCCGGCGTAAAGGTCGAGGAGTTCGTCCGAGGCGCCGGGGTCGAGCCATTCGAGGAGGGCGGTGTACGCGGCGTCGGCCAGTTCCCGGTTGGCCTGGAGGAACGACCCGGGGGAGGCCCGGAGATCGAGCCCCAAAAACCGTTCGGCGATGCGGGTCTCGCCCCGGAGGGCCCGCCATTCGGGGCCGAACACGGCGTTGCCCGGGCTCGGGTTCACGTTCCAGGCCACCCCCCGCACCGCGGGCTCCGCCTCGCACAGCCGGGCCGCCAGGCTCCGAAGCGGCCCCTCCCCCTCGGCCGTGCGGGTCACGAGGGTCACCACGAGCCCGCCGTCGGACCGGCTCGCCTGGAACGCGGCGTACCGGAGCCACCCCTGGCCGCCGGGGCCGGGCCACACGAGGCTCGGCGCTTGCCCCACCAGCCGCCGGAGGGCCCGGGCGGCCGAGGCGATGGGGCGGGCGTGGGCGGGGCACCGGGGGATGTCCACCACCCGGTGGGATCCCCGGGCGAAAAGGCCCAGGCCCACCCGGGTGCCGCGTCGGCCGAACACGAGCTTGGCCCCGGCGCGGTGACCCCGGAAGTTGGGGGACGGGACCACGGGGTCCACCGGGGCGATCCTTCCGCGGGCCCGGGCCAGGGCGGCGGACACGAGCCGGCGCTTCTCCTCCAGTTGCTCCTCGAGGGGAAGCCGGCCCAGGGGGCACCCGGGGCACTCGGGGTGGGGACAGTCGGGGGAGCGACTAGGGTCGGGGGATGCGTCGTCTTGGGCGATCATGGTCCCTGAGGATGCGAAATCCAGCCGCCAGGTGTCAAGACGCCGGCTACTCCACCACGGTCTCGAAGGCCGGCGGTTCCAGGATGTGGCGTTTCACCGTGCACTCGTCCACGGCCCGGGCGATGGCCTTCCGGTACTTCTCGGGGAAGCCCTCGGGCAGGCGCACCCGGGTCGTGAGCTTCGACACCCGGTGGCGTTCCGGGTCCCGCTCCACCTCGAGGGTGACGCCGAGGCCCGCGGTGTCGATGTTCCGCTCCTGGCAGAACCGCAGGGCGAAGTAGCCCGCGCAGGCCGCGATGGAGGCGAGGAACACGTCGAAGGGCGACGGCCCGGTGCCGCCCCCGCCCGCCCGCTCGGGTTGATCGGTATGGATCACGTGGCCCTTGACCTCCACGTCCACGGCCACGCCGCCCGGAAACCGTACCTCGATCGCCATGGGGACCTCCTTGGGGGATTGGGGAATCGGGAATGGTCTTCGTCGGGCGCCGGTGCCTCCGCCGGTGCCGAGAACCGATAGGGCTAAGGGGCGGCGGCTGCCATGCTCCTGACGTCTGTCCTCTGTCCTCTGGCCCCCGAAACCCGGTGCCGGGTACCATACCATGCCATGGGAACTCTGTGGAGACGATTGGTCGTGGCCCTCGCCGTGGCCGCGACGCTCACCGCGTGCAGCCGACCGGCCGCGCACCCGGGCGCGTTCCGGGTGGGGATCGAGTCCACGCCCCGGACGCTCGATCCCCGGTACGCCGCCGGGGCCCACGCCGTGCGGATCTTGCCGCTCTTGTTCCATGGGCTCCTCAAGGCCGACGCGGCGGGCCGGCTGGTGCCCGACCTGGCCGCGTCGTGGGAGCAGCCCGACCCGCTCACCCACGTATTGATGCTGCGGGAGGGGGTGCGGTTTCACGACGGCACGAAAGTTACGGCCCGGGACGTGGTGGCCACCTACCGCTACATCGCCGATCCGGCCCACGGCTGCCCCGGGGCCGGCGCCCTGGAGGCCCTGGGTTCGGTGGAGGCGCCCGACGAACGCACGGTGGTGTTCCGGCTGAAGCGCCTCCACGTCTCGTTCCCCAACGCGTTGACCTGGGGGGTGCTGCCCGGGCGCCTGGCGGGCCGGCCCGACCTGGGGGACGAGATCGTGGGTACCGGCCCGTACCGGCTCGCGGCGTTCCGGCCCGGGGAGGAGATCGTGCTCGAGGCGTTCCCCGACCACGTGGACGGGCCCCCGGCCCTCGAGCGGATCGTGTTTCGCATCGTGTCGAACGCCACGACCCGGCTCCTGGAGATCCGGTCCGGGGGGCTCGACCTCCTGCAGAACGCGGTGCCGCCCTACAGCGTGCGGTTCCTGCGCAAGGACCCGGATCTCAGAGTCATCGTGGCCCCGGGCACCTCGTACCAGTACCTGGGGTTCAACCTGGAGGACCCGATCCTCTCGGACGTGCGGGTGCGGCGGGCCATCGCCCTTGCCATCGACCGGGAAACGCTGATCCGGTTCGCCCTGGACGGCCTGGCCCGGCCGGCCACCACCCTGTTCCCCCCGGAGCACTGGGCCCACAACCCGGACGTGCCCACCTACCCCTACGACCCGGACCGGGCCCGCCGTCTCCTGGACGAGGCGGGGTATCCCGACCCCGACGGCCCCGGCCCGGCCCTTCGGTTTCGCCTGGGATACAAGACCTCCACCGACAAGACGGCCAACGAGGTGGCCCGGGTCATCGCCGAGCAGCTCGGCCGGGTGGGGATCGGGGTCGAGGTGCGAAGCTTCGAGTGGGGCACGTTCTTCTCCGACGTGAAAAAGGGGAACTTCCAGCTCATGAGCCTCCGGTGGATCGGGCTCCGGGACCCGGACGTGTTCCACTACCTGTTCCACTCGGCCTCGGTGCCCCCGGCCGGGGCGAACCGGGGCCGGTACCGCAACCCCGACGTGGACCGGTGGATCGACGAGAGCCGGCGGGAGCCCGACCCGGACCGGCGCTTGGCGCTGTACCACCGGATCCAGGAGGCCGTGGCCCGGGACTGCGTGTACGTGAGCCTGTGGTGGCTCGACAACGTGGTGGTGTTGCGGCGGGGGTTCGAGGGGTTCGAGCCCCTGCCCGGCGGCGAGTACACGAGCCTCGCCCGGGTGCGGCCGGAGGCGCGGCGATGATCCGGCGGCGCCTGGCCACCGCGGTGCCCACGGTGCTCGGGGTGGTGACCCTGGTGTTCCTGCTCGTCCACCTGGTGCCGGGCGATCCCGTGGACGTCATGCTCGGGGAAACCGCGAACCCCGCCGACAAGGCGGCCCTGCGGGCCGAGCTCGGGCTTGACCGGCCCCTGGCCGAGCAGTACGGCCGCTACCTCGCGGGGCTCGCCCGGGGGGATCTGGGCCGGAGCCTGCTCCACCGAAAGCCCGTGGCCGAGCTCCTGGCGGCCCGGATCCCGGCCACGGTGGAGCTCGCCGCGGCCGGGCTCGCCGTGGCCCTGGTGCTCGCGGTGCCCCTGGGGGTGGCGGCCGCCCGCCGCAAGGGCACGGCCGTGGACCGGGGGAGCCTGGTGGCGAGCCTCCTGGGCGTGTCGATCCCGAACTTCTGGCTCGGGCCGATGCTCGTGCTCGCGTTTTCGGTGCACCTCAGGTGGTTTCCGGTGTCGGGACGGGCGGGTCCGGGGAGCCTGGTGCTCCCGGCCGTGACCCTGGGCACAGCGCTCGCGGCCATGCTCACCCGGATGCTCCGGTCGAGCCTGGTGGAGGTGCTGGGGGCCGAGTACCTCACGGCCGCCCGGGCCCGGGGGGCGGGGGAGGGGCGGGTGCTGTGGGTCCACGCCCTGCGAAACGCCCTCCTGCCGGTGATCACCGTGCTCGGGCTCCAGTTGGGCTCCCTCCTTTCCGGGGCGGTGGTGACCGAGGCGGTGTTCGCCTGGCCCGGGCTTGGCACGCTTCTGCTCCAGGCGATCCAGGGCCGGGACTACCCCCTGGTGCAGGGGTGCGTGCTCGTGATCAGCCTCGGGTACGTGGGGGTGAACCTCCTGGCGGACCTGGCCTACCGCTGGGCCGATCCGAGGGTGCGGGGATGAGGGGCTGGTTCGAGGGGATCCGGCGGGTGCCCGGCGGCCGGGTGTTCGTGGCCGCGGCGGCGTTGGGGCTTCTCGCGCTGGTCGCCGGGGCCGCGCTGGCGCCGGTAGTTTCCCCGGCCGACCCGGCCGCCCTGGACCTGGAGGGGAGCCTGGAGGGGCCCTCGTGGGCCCATCCCCTGGGCCAGGACCGGCTCGGCCGGGACGTGCTGGCCGGGATCCTCTACGGGGGCCGGGTGAGCCTGCTCGTGGGGTTTTCGGTGGTCGGGGTAAGCCTCGTCGTGGGCACGTCCCTGGGCCTGTGGGCGGGGTACCGGGGCGGATGGGTGGACGAGGCCCTGATGCGGGTGGTGGACGTGCTGCTCGCGTTTCCCGGCATCCTCCTGGCCATCGCCCTGGCCGGGGTGCTGGGCCCCAGCCTGCCTAACCTGGTGCTGGCCCTGTGCGCCATGGGCTGGGTGGGGTTCGCCCGGCTCGTCCGGGGCGAGGTGCTCTCGCTTCGCGAGCGCGAGTTCGTAACCGCGGCCCGGGTGCTGGGGGCCGGGCCGGTGCGGATCGCGGCCCGGCACCTCCTGCCGAACCTGGTGGGGGTGCTGGCCGTGCAGGCCACGTTTTCGCTGGCCGGCACGATCCTGGCCGAGTCCACCCTGTCGTTTCTGGGCCTGGGGCCCCAGGACGTGCCCACCTGGGGCGCGCTCCTGAGCCAGGGGGTGGACTACCTCCTCTTCGCGCCCCATCTCGCGCTTTTCCCGGGGCTGGCGATCCTCGTGGCGGTGCTCGGGATCAACGTGTTGGGCGACGTGCTCCGGGACCGGCTCGACCCCAGGGCCGCGGGCGAGGGGGGAGGGCGATGATCGTGCCCTGGGCCCGGTGGGTGCCGAGCCCCAACTGCTCGGACCGGGAGGGGTGGGAGGTGGACGCCGTGGTGCTCCACCACATCAGCCTGCCCCCGGGGGAGTTCGGCGGCGGCCACGTGGAGGCCTTCTTCCAAAACCGCCTCGACCCCGAGGCCCACCCCTACTTCCGGGAGATCTGCCACCTTCGGGTGTCGGCCCACTTCCTGATCGACCGCGAAGGGCGACTCACCCAGTTCGTGGACACGGACCGAAAGGCCTGGCACGCGGGCGAAAGCGCCCTCGATGGGGTGCCCGACGTGAACCGGTTCTCGGTGGGCATCGAGCTCGAGGGGGACGAGGTCACCCCGTACACCGAGGCGCAGTACGAGACCCTCTTTCGCGTACTCGAAGAACTGCGGGCCGCCCACCCCCGGATCCGGCCCGAGCGGATCGTGGGCCACGAACACGTGGCCCCGGGCCGCAAGCGGGACCCGGGGCCGCTGTTCGACTGGGGAAGGGTTGCCCGCTGGGCGGCTAGGCGGCTGGGCGGCTAGGCTGAGGGGGCCACACGGTCTGCCGGGAGCGGATCCGGGGACGTCGCCTTCGCTGACGCCCTCGCAGGGGCCGCCTCGGCTCGGTCCGCTGCGGCGCGTGAGGGCACGCGCCGCGGCCGCTCCCCTTGAGCCGGGCGGCCCTCGCTGCTCGGGCGTCGCGCTCCGTCGACGCCCCCGGATCCGCAGGGTTGCCCCATCTGCCCGCTTGCGCGCCGCCGCACGGTTCTGTCGCGGTCCCCCCTATCATCCCTTGGGTCCCCGTCTCCTACCGCCGGTTTTTCAAAAACCGCTCGATCGCCAGCACCGCCTTGGCCCCCTCGCCGGCGGCGATCAGGATGCGCTTGCCGAAGGTGTTCGTCACGTCGCCGGCGGCGTAGAGCCCCGGGAGGCCCGTGCGGCAGTTGCCGTCGATCTCCACCTCGCCCCGCTCGTTCACGTGCACAAGGTCGCGCACCAGGTCGCTGTTGGGCACGAGGCCGATCTCCACGAAGATGGCCTCCACGGGCAGCACCTCCTCGGCCCCGTTGTCCTGGTTTCGCACCACGAGCACCTCGGCCCGTTCGGCGCCCTCGATGCGCAGGGGATCCCGGTTCTGGAGCACCACGATGGCCTCGGTGGCGGCCACCTTCTCCTTGAGATACTCGTCGGCCCGGTAGGTCCGGGTGACCAGGGTGACCCTGGCCCCGGCCTCGGCCAGCCCCAGGGCCGCCTGGGCCGCGGAGTTCCCCCCGCCCACCACCGCCACCTCGGTGCCGGCGTACCGGCCCGCCGAAAGGGCGTGAAACTCCAGCACCCCGCGCCCCCGGAACTCCTCCTCCCCGGGAATCCCCAGGCGCCGGCGTTTCATGCCCGTGGCCAGGAGCACGGTCCTCCCCCGGTACGTGGGGCCGTCCTCGGTGGCGACCTCGAACACGCCGCCGCGCTTCTCGATCGCCGTGACCGCCGTGATCTGGTGGGAGAGCTTCAGGCTTTCGAACAGCTGCTTCTGGAACCGGTCCACCAGCTCCGGGCCCGTGATGAGGTCGAACCCGGGGTAGTTCACGATGGCCGTGGAGTCCCAGGCCTGCCCGCCCAGGCTCTTGGTGAGAAAAAGGGTGTCGAGCCCGGTGAGGGCCGCGTAGATGCCGGCCGAGATGCCCGCGGGGCCGCCCCCCACGATGATGAGGTCGAAGAGGTAGTCGGAGAGCTTTTTCCCGGGGTCACACGTGAACTTCTCCCGGCAGGCGGCCGAGCAGAAGTACACGGTTTCCCCGGCGCACTCGGTGTGCGGGGCCCGGGTCGAATCCTCCACCGGCTTTCCGCACACCGGGTCCACGATGCGGTCGTTCACGGCGTCCTCCTGGGCGAGGGTCGGGGTGCCCGGGGAGTGTACGCCGGGACGCCGAGGGTGCAAGGAGCTCCCCGCCGGCCCCGGGGTTCGGCGGTGCAAGGTCTGTCGGGCCGAAGTGTGGGAGCGGCGTCCACGCCGCGATACGGGCCGAAGGCCCGCCGGTGCGATCCCTCCGTTACTAATACCTTTAAAAGTATTGCCGGGGGCGGGTGGGGGACTGGTTCCGGCCGGGCGCGAGTGCGGCACCCGATCGCCGCGCCTTTCCATGCCGTCGTCGGCTCGGCAGGGCGGGGCGGCGGTGGCGGACGTTCCGGATCTTTCAAAGCGATCCGGGCGTGGTGTCGGCGCGGCGAGGTAAGGGGCCGCCCCCGGCTCTCCACCAGCCCCCCACCCGCAGGTTTCCGTTGCAACGGCGGGGATCTGACAATACTTTCGCTGGTCTTAGTACTCTGTGCGGGACTACGGGGCCCGGCACCAACGGCTTGGCCGCCTAGCACCCGGGCCGCCCGGCCATCAAAGGTCGGTGAACTCCCCGGCCTGATCGGGCGAGTCCACGATATGGCTCGGGGTTTCCTCCTCCGGGGCGCCGGGCAGGAGGAGGTGCAGGAGCACGCCCACGACGCCGCTCAGCCCGATGCCGCCGAGCTTGAACGTGCCCGCCTCGAGGGTTGCGCCGCCGATCCCGACCACGAGGACGATCGCGATGATCGCGAGGTTGCGGGTGGCGCTTAGGTTCGGACGGGCGGAGACCAGGGTGCGCACCCCCACGGCCGCGATCATTCCGAAGAGGAGGATCAGGATGCCGCCCATGACGGGCACGGGCACGGTCTTGAGAAGCGCCCCGAGCTTGCCGACGAAGGCGAGCACGATCGCGGTGACCGCCGCGATGGCCATGAGGTGGGGCCGGAACACCCGGATTAGGGCCAGCGCGCCGGTGACCTCGGAGTAGGTGGTGTTGGGGGGGCCGCCGAACAGCGCCGCCACCGACGTGGCCAGCCCGTCGGAGAACATGGTGCGGTGGATGCCGGGATCGAGGTGGTAGTCCCGGCCGGCCACCTTGCCCACGGCGAAGATGTCGCCGATGTGCTCGATCATGGGGGCGATGGCCACCGGCAGCATGAACAGCATGGCCTCCCAGCGGAACTCGGGGAACGTGAAGTTCGGCACGGCGAACCAGGCGGCCTCCCGGACCGGGGTGAAATCCACGTGGCCGGTCAGGAGGGCCGCCACGTACCCAACGGCGGCGGCCACGAGGATCGGGATCAGGGCCAGCATCCCACGGCCCCACACCGCGACGACGACGGCCACCACCAGGCTCAGGAGGGCCAGGGGCCAGTGCTTGCTCGACATGTCCACCGCGACCGGCGCGAGCGCCAATCCGATGTTCATGATCACGGGCCCCACCACCACCGAGGGCAGCACCCGGTCGATGAACTCCACCCCCTTCACCCGGATCACCTGGCTCATGGCCATGTGCACGAACCCGGCCGCGAACAGGCCTCCCAGGGCCACCGGGATGCCCCACTCCTTGGCGGCGATCTGGATCGGGGCGATGAACGCGAAGGAGCTCGCCAGGAACACCGGCACCTTGCGCTGGGTGATGAAATAGAAAATCAGGGTGCCCACCCCGGCGGTGAAGAGCGCCACCGACGGGTCCAGCCCCGTCAGGAGCGGCACCAGCGTGAGGGCCCCGAAGGCCACGAACAGCATCTGCACACCGAGGATCAGGTCCCGAAGCATGGCGTCCTCCGTGAAGGGAAGGGGGGCGGATCTACTTCGTTCCGAACAGGCGGTCTCCGGCGTCCCCGAGGCCGGGCAGGATGTAGCCCTGGTCGTTCAGGCGCTCGTCGAGGCTCGCCGCGAACACCTCCACGTCGGGGTGGTGGCGCTCCACGTTCGCCACCCCCTCGGGCGCGGCCACGAGGCAGATCGCCCGCAGGTCGGTGCACCCGGCCTCCTTGAGCATGTCGATCGTGGCGATCAGGGAGTTCCCGGTGGCGAGCATGGGGTCGAGGATCACGGCGAGCCGCTCGGCCAGGTCCTGGGAGAGTTTGCGGTAGTAGCGCACCGGCTCCAGGGTTTCCTCGTTGCGGTAGAGCCCCACCACGTTCACCCGGGCTGCGGGGATGAGGTCCAGCACCCCCTGGAGCATGCCGATGCCGGCCCGGAGGATCGGCACCACGGCGACCTTCTTGCCGGAGAGTTTCTCCACCTCCACCGGCCCGGCCCAGCCCTCCACCGTGATCCGCTCCATCTCCAGGTTCCGGAACGCCTCGTAGGTCAGGAGGTTCGTGATCTCCCGGGTGAGGTCCCGGAACTTCGAGGTGCTGGTGTCCGAGCGGCGAAGGATTCCCAGTTTGTGGCGGACGAGGGGGTGGTCGACGACGTGGAACGGCATAAGACCTCCTTTTCTGGCTGGGCGGTTGGCGGTTCGGCCTCCGGGCCGCCGGGCCTTCGGGTTTGGCGGCGGCAAACTATCACAGGGAGGGGGGCCGGCCAAGGGGTAAAGGGGAGCGGGCGGGCGGCCGAAACGAGGGGGGAGATCACCCGTGGGAAGGAGGGGTCGGGCATGTGGCGGTGGATCAAGCGGTGGCTGTTCGGAACGGGGAAGGAACCGGAGACCCGGGGCCCGGCGGCCCCTCCGTCCCGGGCGCGGGGGGCAGCCCCCGGGGCCGAAGCCCCGAAGGAAGAGGGAACCGGGCCCGCCGCCGAAGCGGTGGGGTTTCTCACGTTCCTTGACGACCCCCCGGACGCGGTGGCCCTGCACGACCTGGGGGAAGACGACCGCCGGTTCCTCGCGGGGGTGCTCAAGCTAGTGAACGGAAAGCGCCTCGAGGTTCCGGTGCTGCCCCGGGCGGCGGTGGAGGTGTCGCGTCTCCTGGCCGAGGGAGACCCGCCGGTGGGGCGGTACGTCGAGGTGCTCGAGCAGGACCCCTCCCTCAGCCTCGAGGTGCTCCGGGCGGCGAACAGCGCCTTCTACGGATTCCGGGCGCCGGCCAAGGGCGTGAGGGACGCGGTGATCCGCCTGGGGCTTCACCCCGTGCGGGGTCTCCTGATCACGGCCCACCTGAGGGCCCGGGTGCTCAACGCGGGCCCGTTTCGCCGCCACGCCGGGTGGCTCAACGATCTATCGCTCGCGCTCGGCCGGGTGTTCCGGTCGCTCGCGGCGGATCTCGGCCTCGACCCGGAGGAGGCGGCCACCCGGGGTCTTCTGTTCCACGTGGAGCACTTCATCATTCTCGGGGCCCTCGGGGCGGTCCAGACGGCCGCCCGCCGGCAACTAGCCCCCTCGGACGTGGTCCTGGCCGAGGCGTTCCGGCGGTGCGGGGACCGGGTTCGGGAGCTCGCCGCCCAGGCCTGGGATCTGCCGGTGCTCCTGCCGGCGCCCGAGCTGGACGCGCGCCTGCGGGCCGTGCGGCGTGCAGTCGTGCGCTCGTGGGCGGGGGAGGACCCGGGGGAGGTCCCGGGGGTGGACCCGGGGCGGCTCGGCGAGGCGCTCGAGAAGGTCAGGCCCGGTTAGCGCGGCGAGCCCCAACGAACCTCCACGAAGCACCGCGAAAGTACCTTCGTGGGGCGGGTGGGGGCCGCTTCCGTTCGTGCGGGAGTGCGGCATCCTGCTACGGTAGGAGCCACGCCCGGCGCTCCAGCAGGCCCCACGCCCCGGACCGTGCCTATTTAGCCGCCGGAGCAATAACCTCCGAGTCAGGGTTCGGGGGTGGGAGCGGCGACCGTGTCAGGTGCCAGAGGACAGAAGACAGAGGACAGGGGGTTCTGTCCTCTGAATTCTGACCCCCGATACGGCAGCCGCTCCCACAGGTTGGGGAAGCCTAGCGATCTGGAATCACAAATGGTTTTAGCGTCCTAGCGTCCCAGCGGGACGTAGCGCCCGGCCCCCATCAGGAGAAGAATCTCCCGCACCACCTTGGCGGCCAGTACCGCGCTCTTCCCCGTGGGGTCCCACCCGGGGGAGAGCTCCACCACGTCGGCCCCCACGATCGGCCGGTCGGAGTCCCGGATCGCTCGCAAACAGGCCTCGAACTCCCGGTAGGTGATGCCCCCGGGTTCCGGGGTGCCGGTGCCGGGGAGGTGGGCCGGGTCGAACACGTCCAGGTCCACCGAGAGGTACAGGGGACCGCCCGCGCGATCGAGGGCGCGCCGGATCCCCTCGGGATCGGCCGGGAACAGGGTTCCGTGCTCCCGCATCCACCCGAACTCCTCCCGGGTGCCCGAGCGGATGCCGAACTGGGCGACCCGTTCGGGCGGCAGGAGGTCGAGGCAGCGGCGCACCGCGCAGGCGTGGGAACGGGCCTCGCCCAGGTACTCGGGTCTGAGATCCGCATGGGCGTCGAACTGGAACACCGCGAGGTCCGGGTGCCGTTCCAGGTGGGCCGCCACCAGGGGCGGAGTCACGGAGTGCTCGCCCCCAAGGGCGAGAAGGCGGGTGCCCGTCGCCAGAACCTCCCGGGCCGCCTCCCCGATCTCGGCCCAGGGGTCGGGCCCGGCCAGGTCCAGGTCCCCGAGGTCGGCCACCTTCGTCCCGTCCAGATCGAGGTCCAGGGCGAGGGAGTAGGTTTCCAGGACCCAGGAGGCCTCCCGGATCGCCCCCGGGCCGAACCGGGTGCCGGGCCGGAACGAGCAGGTGCCGTCGAAGGGAATCCCTAGAAGCGAAAAGGGCGCGCCCGGCGCGCCCTCGCATTCCAGATAACCCTTGGCCCGGAGGTTCATCCGCCGATCGCCTCGCGAAAGTAGGTGGGCAGCGTGAAGCAGGCGGTGTGGATCTCCGGGTTGTAGTACCGGAATCCCCCATCCATGGCCGCGACCCGTTTGGCGTCCGGGCCGTCCAGCGGGTTGGGGCCCTTGCTCGCGAACCCAAACGACCAGGCCCCTCCGGGATACGTGGGCACCGAGGCAATGTAGGGCCGGACCCAGGGGAACGACGCCTTCAGGTTCCCCAGAATGTTCCGGATCTCCTTCCCGTCGAAGAACACCGACCCGATCTGGGCCGTGAGGACGCCGTCGTCCCGGAGCGCTCGGTGGCAGTCGGCGTAGAAGGACTTGCTGAACAGCCCCACGGCCGGGCCGATGGGGTCGGTGGAGTCCACGATCACCACGTCGTACTGCCCTGCTTTGCCCTTCACGAACTCGATCCCGTCCTCGTAGCGGATGGTGAGCCGGGGGTCGTCGAGCGAGCAGGTGAGGGTGGGGAAGTACTCTTTGCACACCTCCACCACCTTCTCGTCCAGTTCCACCATGTCCACCCGTTCCACCGTGGGGTGCCGCAGGGCCTCCCGGGCGCTTCCGCCGTCGCCACCGCCGATGATGAGCACCGAACGGGGGTTGGGGTGGGTGAAGAGCGGCACGTGCACGAGCATGTCGTGGTAGATGAACTCGTCCTTCTCGGTCAGCATGAAGATGCCGTCCAGAAGAAGCACCTTGCCCATGAGGGCCGTGTCCACGACGTCTATCTTCTGGTACCGACTCTCGCCGGAGTAGGGGTACCCGGTCACCCGGACCCCGATGGCGTAGCCCTCCCTGTGGACTTCCCGAAACCAAAGGTCAACCGGTTGCGTCATTTCTCCTTCTCCCACAGCACGACGCCGGCGAACGCGGCGCCCTTGTTTTCCACCTTGTGTTCCGCCTCGGCCGTGACGATCTCCTTGATCGCCTGGCCCCTCGTTTTCATGCCCTCCTGGGCCATCCGGGTCACGATCTCCCGGGTGATGTCGGCACGGCCGTACGCCGAGTACTCCATGATCAGTCCGGGCTGGGCCGGATCCTCGGGGACGGCCACCGCCACGGCGGCCGATATGATCTCCCCGGGCACCGAGCAGGTGATGGCGGCGTAGGCCACCGGCACCAGGGCGCCGGGGGGAAGCCGCGCGGGCTCCATGGGTTGGCACCCCGGCGGGAGGATGCTCGACATCTTGACCAGGTTCGTGTTGCCGATGCCCGCGTCCAAAAGCGCCGCGTCAAAGGCGTTGAGCTCCATGTAGCCCTCGGCGTGGCCCGACACCAGGAAGTATCGGGTGGGAGTCGGGATGAGCATCGGAGTTTCTACACGGCAACGGCCACGGGTTTGTGGCGCAGGGGGCCGTCCACGTCCAGGACGCCCCGGGGCACCTCCCGGGTCTCGGTGCGCTGGGCCCCGAGTTTCTCGGCCAGGTACTGGTGGGCAACCCACGGGTTCACGGAGTCGCCGCAGGTGAACAGGTCCACCGCCGCGTACCCGTACTCGGGCCACGTATGGATCGCCAGGTGGCTTTCGGAGATCACCACCACCCCGCTCACGCCGTGGGGGCTGAAGTGGTGGAACACGCTCTGGACAATGGTGGCCCCGCTCACGGCGGCGGCCTCCTTCATGAACCGTTCCACGCGTTCCGTATCGTTCAGGATGTCCGGGTCGCACCCGTAGTACTCGCCGAGGATGTGTCTGCCGAGGTTCTGGATCACCGTACTCACCTCCTCTGTGCTGGAGAAACGGCCAGCGGTACGGTCGGCCGGGTCAGAAGCTGGGGGGGCTCGCCACCCAAAGCACCTGCACCGGCCGTTTGCCGGTGTTCGCGAGCCAGTGCCTCCGATCGGCCGTGTAGTAGAAACAGTCGCCCTTGCGAGCCCGGTGGACCCTGTCGCCCAGGTGCACGTCCACCTGCCCCGCGAGGACGAACCCGAACTCCTCGCCCTCGTGCCCCTCGATGGGCTCGGTGGAGGCTCCGGGTTCGAGTTCCACGAGCACGGGCTCCATGAGGTGGCGGTGGGCCCGGGGAATCAGGAAGCTCAGGAGGAACCCCTCCTCCGACTCCCCGGACGGGACCCGGTCTTCCTTCCGGAACACCACCGGCTCCTCGCGGTCGCCGTCTTCCCGGAAAAACTCCCCCAGGGTCACCCCGAGGGCGTTCAGGAGGTCCTGGAGGGTGGCGATCGACGGCGAGGTTGCGTCGTTTTCGAGTTGCGAGATGAACCCTTTCGTGAGATCGGCACGGTTGGCCAGGTCCTCTTGTGTGAGGCCAGCCTGCAGCCGAAGCCTTCGTAATTTCTCGCCGATTTTCAAAGCGCTCGGCCCCTTGGGTTTAAAGTTCGTAAACCGGGCGTTTGTTTATGATTCCTAAACGCCCGGTTTATCGAGGGGGCGCATTCATACCCGACAGCGGGGCAGAAGTCAAGGAGTTTTCCGGGGGGACCCGCCGGGGTGGGAGTGCCCGCCCGCGAAGCCGGTTTCGATTTGACTTTGGGGGCGACCAAGGATTATGAAGGACGGTCAGATTTTCGATCCCTGTGCAGTGATTCCCGTTGCGGGGCCGTCTGCGTGCGGCCCCGGAGGGAGGAAAACCATGGAGACGGGCGAAGCCCAACCTCCGAGTCGAACCATCCTGGCCACGGCCGGGAAATTTCTGGCCGCGGTTCTCGCACTCCTTCCTCTCGCCGTTTCCCTTTCCCCCGCCGACCGCAGCCCCGTGGGGGCTCTGCCGAACCGACCCGATCCCAAGCCGGGCGGGCTCGTGCTGTTCGATCCCCGCACGGTGGGCGAGTTGGAGTCGGTGCTCGATCGGGTGTGGGCCGAGGTGGAGCCGGGCGAGGTCCCCAACGTGGCACCGGCGTCTCTACCCCCCGGGCTCGACCGGCTGCCGCCGGTCCGGCGGAAAGACCTGTTCGTAAGGGCGGTGATCCCCCACGTGGTCGCCGCGAACCAGGGGGTGCGGGCCGAGCGCCGGTCGCTCATCGCCCTGGCCAAACGCCTCGAGCAAGGGGAACCGCTTACCGAGGTCGGAACGATCTTCTTGCTCGATCTCGCGAGGCGGTACCGGGTGAAAACCGGCGCAGCGGAGTTGCGGGAAGCGCCCGAACCCGTGGTGCGCGAACTCCTGGTCCGGGTGGATGAAGTGCCCGTTCCGCTGGCCGTGGCGCAGGCCGCGCTGGAGTCGGCGTGGGGAACCTCCCGGTTCGCCGTGGAGGGGAACGCGCTGTTCGGGCAGTGGGTGTTCCGGTCCGATGCGGGCATGGCGCCCCGGGACCGGCCCGAGGGGGCCCGGTACGCCGTGGCGGCGTTCCCCGGACTGGGCGAGGCGGTGGAGGGGTACCTGCGCAACCTGAATACCCTGTGGGCTTACGAGGAGTTCCGTGCTCTACGGGCCCGGGCCCGGGCCAAGGGCCGGGACCCCGACCCGGACATCCTGGCTTGGGGCCTTCTCCGGTACTCGGTCCGGCGGGAGGCGTACGTGGAGGAGGTGCTGGCCGTGATGCGGCACAACCGGCTCCATCGGTACAGCGGCGCGGAGTTGGTGCGCCTTTCGCCCGAGTCGGTGGAGGAGGCCCTGCTGGGCGTGCGCACCGCGGCCGGCGAGAGGGGGGGCAGCGCCGACGCATGAGGGGACGGCCGGGCGGGCGCTGGTTCTTCTCGTGGGTTCTCGGAGCCATGGCGATCCATCTGGGGTTCGCAGCGGCCGGAGGCGCCACGCCGGTTCCCGAAGAACCCGTACGGATCCTCCTCTACCACCGGGTGGGGGACGGCCGGTATCCGACGACCAACGTAACCGTCGAGGCGTTTCGGGCCCAGATGGAGTGGCTCCGGGACAACGGGTTCACCGTGGTCTCGACCCGGGACCTGGAAGCCCACCTCCTGGACGGCCGCCTCCTTCCCCCCAAACCGGTGGTCCTCCAGTTCGACGACGGGTACCGGAGCGTTCTCGAGACGGCCTGGCCGGTCCTCCGGGAGTTCGGGTACCCGTTCACCGTGTTTCTTCCCACCCGGGCCCTTGATGATGGGTATTCCGACTATCTCACCTGGGAAGAGGTGGAGGGGCTCGCCCGGGAGGGGGTGGAGTTCGGGGTGCACGGTCACCGGCACCTGCGGCTCGGGCGCCCCCGGGACGGCGAGGCCTCCGAGGAGTATCGAAGCCGGGTGAGGGTGGAGTTCGCCCGCTCGGCGGAACGATTTCAGGCCCACGGCCTCGAGCCCCGGTGGGTCGCGTACCCGTACGGCGAGTACGGCCCCGCCGTGCTGGAGGCCTGTCGCGAGTTGGGGTTTCGGCTGGGCTTCACCCAGGACCCCGGGGCCGTGCCGCCGGGCGGGGACCCGTTTCGGATTCCCCGGTTCGCCGTGGTGGGCTCCCTGGCGGACCTGGGGACCTTCCAGGAACGAATGACCTACGGCGCCCTGCTGCTCCGCGACCTGGAGCCGCCGCCGGGCCCCCTCGCGGCAGCCGACGTTCCCCGGTTTGCGGGACGCCTCGTGGAGCCCGAACGGTACGAGCCGGGGGTCAATCTGTTCGTCAGCGAGGCCGGGCGGCTCGATGCGCGATACGACGCCGCGACGGGGCGGTTCGAAGCGCCGGGGTTTCGGCTGACCCGGCGGATCAACCGGGTCCTCGTGTCGGCCCGGGAGCGGGCGACGGGCCGGTTCGCCCTGGCGTCCTGGCTGCTCGTGGGCCCCGGGACGGAGTAGCGGCGGTTGCCATGAACCCGGCGTCAATACAGGCGCGTAAGGACATCGCGAGGGCATGGCGCCTGCTTCCGGCCGGGTGCGGGGGCGGTACTCGATTGCCGCGCCTTCTCATGCCGTTGCCAGGCCGGTGGGTCGGGGCCTCGGTGGCGGAGGTTCCGGGTCTTCCAAGTAACTTCGGTCCACGGTCGCCGGTCTCGCGGTCTTCGGTCCCGTGGTCCAGGCGGCTGCGGCGCACCGTGTGGCCGAGGCGGAAGTTATTGTTTTTGCAAAAAGGCCGCGCCTCGCGGCCCATGGAGCCTTCCAAGTAACTTCGGTCCACGGTCGCCGGTCTCGCGGTCTTCGGTCCCGTGGTCCAGGCGGCTGCGGCGCACCGTGTGGCCGAGGCGGAAGTTATTGTTTTTGCAAAAAGGCCGCGCCTCGCGGCCCATGGAGCCTCCAAAGCAATCCAGGCGTGGTGGGGGCGCGGCGAGGTAAGGGGCCGCACCCGGCTCTCCACCAGCCCCCACCCGCGGGTTGCCGCAACAACGACGGGGATCTGACAATACTTTCGCTGGTCTCAGTAACGGATTCGCAGGAGGAGGGACGACCGATGAAACGGCTGGTGAGCTTGCTCGTGGGGGCCCTCATGGTTGCCGGGGCCGCAGCCGCGGGGGAGAACCCCCGGGTGGCGCTTCGGACCTCGAAAGGGACGATCGTGCTGGAGCTTTACCCCGACAAGGCCCCGCGGACGGTGGAAAACTTCCTCCGGTACGTGAGGGAGGGGTTTTACGCGGGCACCGTGTTCCACCGGGTGATCCCGGGATTCGTGATCCAGGGCGGGGGGCTCACGGCGGATCTCCAGCCCAAGCCCACCCATCCGCCGATCCCCAACGAGGCCACCAACGGGCTCTCGAACCGGCGGGGCACCGTCGCCATGGCCCGCACCATGGTCGTGGACAGCGCGACCTCCCAGTTTTTCGTGAACCTCAAGG
>NZ_BAAHFQ010000041.1:0-24190 GCF_054681715.1 Deferrisoma sp. | reverse complement strand
TCCCGGCCCGGGCCGTGGACGACCCCCGGCCGGCGGTGTGGAAGAAGCTCGCCGTGAACTGCGCGATCAACCCCGTCACGGCGCTCACGGGCATCCGAAACGGCCCCGTGGCCGAGTGGGAGCCGGCCCGGGAGCTCGCGGCCGAGGCGGCCCGGGAGGCCTGGGCCGTGGCCCGGGCCGAGGGGGTGGACCTGGGGGATCCGGACGAGCTCGCCTCCTTCGTGCTCTCGGTGGCCCGGGCCACGGCCCAGAACCGCTCCAGCATGGGCCAGGACGTGGACCGCGGGGCCTCGACCGAGATCGAGTTCATCTCGGGCGCCGTGGCCCGGCGGGGCGAGGCCCACGGCGTGCCCACCCCGGTCAACCGCACCCTCTGGCGGTTGATCCAGACCCTGGAACTCGGCTACCGTACCGCGGCCCCCAGCCCGGAGGAGACCGATGGCCAAGATCACGATCCCTGAGATCCGCGAGCGCAAGCGCCGCGGCCCGCCCCTGGTGATGATCACGGCCTACGACTACCCCACGGCCCGGATCGTGGACCAGGCCGGGGTGGACCTCATCCTCGTGGGCGACAGCCTGGCCATGGTGTGCCTGGGCTACCCCGACACGGTGCCGGTGACCCTGGACGAGATGATCCACCACACCGCGGCCGTGGCCCGGGGGGCCGAGCGGGCCCTGGTGGTGGGGGACCTGCCGTTCCTCTCCTACCAGGTGAGCCGGGAGCAGGCGATCGAGAGCGCCGGCCGGCTCGTCAAGGAGGCCCGGGCCGACTGCGTCAAGCTCGAGGGCGGCCGCAGCCAGGCCGACAAGATCGAGGCCATCGTCACGGCCGGCATCCCGGTGATGGCCCACATCGGGCTCACCCCCCAGACCGCCACCCAGCTCGGGGGGTTCAAGGTGCAGGGCCGCGACCCCGAGGCGGCCCGGGCGCTCCTTGAGGACGCCAAGGCCGTGGAGGCGGCCGGCGCGTTCGCCGTGGTGCTCGAGTGCGTGCCCACGAAGCTCGCCACCCGCATCTCCCAGAGCCTCTCCATCCCCACCATCGGCATCGGCGCCGGGCCCCGGTGCGACGGCCAGGTCCTGGTGCTCCACGACCTGGTGGGGCTCTTCGACCGGTTCGTGCCCAAGTTCGTGAAGCGCTACGCCGACCTGGGGGCCGAGATGCGCCGGGCCGTGGAGACCTACTGCGCCGAGGTGCGAGACGGCGCCTTCCCCGGCCCGGAACACGGGTTCGGCGACGGATGACACCAACTCCCGTTCCAACCGAAGGAGGGAAGACCATGCGGAAGATCCTGACGATCCTGGCGGCGGTTCTGGTCACCCTGGCGGGCCTGGGGCTCGCCCACGCCGTGGAGGTCCACTCCATGGGCGAGGCGGTCACCGTGGGCAAGCTCCAGTACACCGTGACGAAGACCTGGTGGGAGAAGGACGCCGAGGGCAAGGACCGGTACCTCGGGATCGAGGTGTCGGTCACGAACACGGGGGACGTGCGGGTGCAGCTCCCGCCGTTCCAACTCATCGACGGGAACGGCCGGCCCCGGGAGGTGAACTACTGGAAGATCACCTGGCCCAAGATGGCCCTGAACCCGGGGGAAACCGTGCATGGGAAGCTCTACTTCCAGCCCACCGCGGAGGAGGGGTTCCGGCTCCTCGTCTCGGGGGGCTACGACGAGGGGGAGTTCGCCCACGTGGAGATCGGTGACATCGGGTAGGCTACTAACCCGGCGCCAATAGGGGCACGCAAGGAGATCCGGAGGGCATGGGGACTGCTTCCGGCCGTGCGTGAGTGCGGCATCCGGCCACTGTAGGAGCCACGCCCGGCGCTCCAGCAGACCCCATGCCCCCGACCGTGTGTATTTAGCTGCCGGAGTAAGAACGTTCCCATCGCTCGGATCCGGAGGCCGGGGTGCCGCGTGCGCCCCGGCCTTTCGTTTTCCCTTGACCGGCACCGGACCCTGCTTATGTTGAAGGCGCCGGTCAAGCGGATCGTCGGCCGACCGACGACCGAAGACGGAAGACCGAAGTTTCGGGGAGGTGATGACCATGGCGCTGATCAAGTGGGAACCCAAATCGAAGCAAGTGGATCCCTTCCGGAGCCTCCGGCAGGAGGTGGACCGGATCTTCGACGATTTCTTCCGCAGCTGGTCGAGGCCCTGGGGCGCCGGCCTCCCGGCCCTCGCGGAGGGCGGGTTCGTGCCAAGCGTGGACCTCAAGGAGACCGACAAGGAGTTCGTGCTCACGGCCGAGGTGCCGGGCGTCTCCAAGGACGAACTCGACGTCACGATCACCGAGGACAGCGTGACCATCCGGGGCGAGCGCAAGGCGGAGAAGGAGGAGAAGAACGAGAACTACCACTACCGCGAAACCGCCTACGGCTCGTTCCAGCGGGTGGTGCCGCTCCCGGCCGAGGTGGTGCCCGACAAGGCCAAGGCCAAGCTCAAGGACGGGGTGCTCACCCTCACCCTGCCCAAGGCCGAACCCGCCAAGCCCAAGGGCGTCAAGGTGAAGGTGGAATAAGGCGCCTCGCGGCCGACCCGAACAGGGGCTCTCCGGAGCCCCTTTTTTCGTGCCCGTACCCGGCCCTTGCCCCGGCCCTGGGGTTCGGTACACTGCGCGGTTGTTTTTCCACCACGGAGAGCACGGAGGGCACGGAGAACTGCGGGCGGGTGGACGGAGCCGCCCTCCCGGCGGTTCGCCCCGGCCCGAGAAGGGGGGGTACCTCGCGATGCCCCTGCACCCGGCGGAGGCCCCGAGTGCGGGGCCCCGCCCCCCAAACGGAGGGTCCATGACCTCGATGGCGAAACGGATCTGGGCGTTCCTCCTGGCGTTGGCCGGCTGCGCCTCGCTGGAGCCCGTTCCCCCCTTCCGGTGGCCCCTCAGGTGGACCTCGAGCGGTACGCCGGCACCTGGTACGAGATCGCGAGCTACCCCAACCGATTTCAGAAGGGCTGCACGGCCACCCGGGCCACCTACACGCTCTGGCCCGACGGGAAGATCCGGGTGCGAAACGAGTGCCGGCGCGGCTCCCTGGAGGGGGACTGGGACTCGGTGACGGGACGGGCGTGGGTGCCGGACCCCGCGTCCCCGGCCAAGCTCAAGGTGAGCTTTTTCTGGCCCTTTCGCGGGGACTACTGGATTCTCCACGTGGGGGAGGGCTACCGAACGGCGGTGGTGGGCTCCCCCTCGCGGGAGTATCTCTGGATCCTGAGCCGCACCCCCCATCTCGAAGAGAGCGAATACCAAGACCTGGTGCGCATCGCGGCCGAGCGGGGCTTCGATCCCGCGCGCCTGGTGCGCACCCCCCAACCCTGAACGGGACGGACGCCATGGACCTGGAACGCTACTTCGCCAACGCCACCGGAACCGGACTCCTCGCCACCAGCAACGCCGAGGGCGAGGTGAACCTGGCCGTGTACGGGAAACCCCACGTGCTGGAGGAGGGCCTCGTGGCCTTCGGCACGGGGGACCGCCTGACCCTCGCAAACCTCCGGGCGAACCCGAAGGCCGCCTACGCCTACGTGGAGCCCGGCTACCGGGGGGTGCGGCTCTACCTGGAAAAGGTCCGGGAGGAGACCGATGGCCCCCTGCTCGCCGAGATCCGCCGGGGCGCCGAGGCCGCGGCCGGGCCCGGGGCCGGGCAGGCGGTGAAGGCGGTGGTGGTGTTTCGGGTGGTGCGGAGCCTCGCGCTCGTGGGCCCCGGCCCCGCCCGGGGATAAGGGGGGATCCCGGACATGGCGTTTCGTACCGAATGGATTCCCTTCGGCCCGGCCGCGGGGGTGATCGCGGCGTCGGGCCGACTCGATTTCCGGGCCCAGGCGGCGGTGGACGATGCGCTGGCGCGGGCCCGGGCCGAAGGGGCCCGGGTGGTGGCCCTGGATCTCGCCGGGCTCACCCGGGCCGACGGCTCGGGGCTCACCGTGCTCTACCGGGCGCTCCTCGCGGCCGAAGGTTGGGATCTACGCCTCGCCCTGTGCGGGCTTTCCGCCCCGTGCGCCTCGCTCCTCCGGGAGCTCGGGTTCTCCCCCCGGCTCCCGGCCTACCCCTCCCGGGCCCGGGCTCTGGGCATCCCCGAGCGCGACGCCCAGGGGGCCGAGCCGGGATGCCGGGCCGGCGAGTGGGCTCCCCACCTCGGCCCGGCCCGGTTCCAGGGGGAGCCCCCGGCCGGGTTCGGGCCCCGGCTCGTCGAGGGCCTGCCCATCCAGACGCCGTTCACCGGGTTCGGCGAGGTGTGGCACAAGGCCTACGAGATCCGGCTCCCCGGGGCCGGGGCCTCCGTCCGCCGCCTGGCCGAGGAACTCCGGACCCACCTGGGCGAACTCTGGCCCGACGGGGCCGACCTATGGCTTCCCGGCGGGGAGGTGACGCCCGGGGCCGTGGGGCTCATCCGGATCCGGCTTCCCGGCGGGGCGCCCCTGGTGACGGGCATCCGGATCCTCCACGTGGGGCCCGACACCTTCAGTTTCGTGACCCTCAAGGGCCACATGCAGGCCGGGTGGATCACCTTCCGGGTGTACACCGACCACGGCACCCCCGTGGCCCGGGTGGAGAGCCTGGCCCGCACCGGCGACCCCGTGCACGAGGTGGGGTTCCGGCTGTTCGGCCACGCCGAGCAGGAGCGATTCTGGCACCAGACCCTGGAACGGTTCGCGGCCCGGGTGGGCGTGCCGGGCCGGGTCACGGCCACCAAGACCCGGGTCGAGGCCCGCCGCCGGTGGGCGGCCCTGGCGAACCTGCCGGTGAACGCGGCCCTGCGCACCCCGTTCGCCGCCCTCCTGGGGGGCCGGAAGCCGTGAGCCCCGACGCCGTGGTCGTGGGCTCGGGGCCCAACGGGCTCGTGGCCGCCCTGGTGCTTGCCCGGGCCGGGCTCCGGGTGCTCGTGCTCGAAGGGGCCGACGCCCCCGGCGGGGGCCTCCGCTCGGCCCCCCTGACCCGGGAGGGGTTCGTCCACGACCATTGCGCCACCGTGGTGCCGATGGCCCGGGCGTCCCCGGCGCTTCGGGCCCTCGGGGTGGAACCCGAGTGGGTGGATCCCCCGGTGCCGGCGGCCCACGCCCTGGCCGATGGGGAGGCCGTGGCCCTCCTGCCCGGCCTCGACGAAACCGCCGAGGCCCTGGGCCCCGACACGGCCCCCTACCGCCGGATCGCGGGCCCCCTGGTGGAGCGGTGGAGCCATCTCCTGGACGATCTCCTCTCCCCCCCGGGGATCCCCCGGCACCCGGGCACCTTCCTCCGGTTCGGGCTCTGGGCGGCCCGCTCGGCCGAGGCCCTGGCCCGGCGGTTCCAGACCCCCGAGGCGCGGGCCCTGTGGGCCGGCCTGGCCGGCCACGGCGTGCTCCCCCTCCACCGCCCCCCCACCGCGGCCTTCGCCCTCGTGCTCGCGGCCTCGGCCCACGCCGTGGGCTGGCCCCTGGTCCGGGGGGGGACCGGGCGGCTCGCGGATCGCCTCGTGGCCGCGATCGAGGCGGCGGGCGGCCGGGTGGAAACCGGCACCTGGGTCCGGCGGGCCGAGGACCTGCCCGCCGCGCGGGTGGTGCTCTTCGACCTCGCGCCCCGGAACCTCGCGGCCCTGGCGGGCCACCGGCTCCCGCCGGGATACCGGCGGCGGCTCCTGCGGTTCCGCCACGGCCCCGGGGTTTGCAAGGTGGACTGGGCCCTTTCGGGCCCGATCCCCTGGCGGGCGGACATCTGCCGCCGGGCCGGCACCGTGCACCTGGGAGGCGGGTTCGAGGCGGTGGCCGCCTCGGAGGCCGCGCCCTGGTCCGGCCGGGCCCCGGCCGAACCCTACGTGATCGTGGTGCAGCCGAGCCTCTTCGACCCCACCCGGGCCCCCGGGGGGGGCCACACGGCCTGGGCCTACTGCCACGTGCCGGCCGGGTGGGACCGTGACGAGAGCCGCGCCGTCGAGGACCGCATCGAAACCTTCGCCCCGGGCTTCCGGGACCGCATCCTGGCCCGGGCCGTCCGGACCGCCCGGGATCTGGAGGCCGAGAACCCGAACCTCGTGGGCGGCGACATCACCGGGGGCGTCCAGGACCTGGCCCAGACCCTGGTCCGGCCGGTTCCGGGCCGCCGGGCCTACCGGGTGCCGGTGAAGGGATGGTACCTGTGCTCGGCGTCCACCCCGCCCGGGGGGGGCGCCCACGGCATGAGCGGCTGGTGGGCGGCCCGGGAGGCGTTGCGGGACCTCGGTCTGGAGGCGGCCCCATGACCGGGGCGCGGATCGTGATCGCGGGCGGGGGCTACGCCGGGCTCGCGGCCCTGCGCACCCTGGCCCGGCAGCATCGGGGCCGGCTCGAGGTGGTTCTCCTCGACCCCGCCCCCCACCACACCATCAAAACCCGGTTCCACGAGCGAGCCGTGCTCCGGAGCCGCGAGCCGGGGATCCGGTTCCCCCTGGACCGCCTCGCCGCCGCCTGGGGCGGCCGGTTCGTCCAGGACGAGGCCCTGGCCGTGGATCCGCAGCGTCGGGCGGTGGAAGGCCGCCTCGGCCGGTACCCCTACGACGTCCTCCTGGCCGGACCCGGCGGCCACACCGCCTACTTCGGGGTACCGGGTGCGGCCGAGCACACCGTGGGGCTCCAGACCTACGAGGCGGCCGATCTGGCGAGCCGCCGGTTCGAGGCCCTGGGCCTTCGCTCGCCCCGGGGCCCCCGGAGGCGGGTGGTGGTGTGCGGGGCCGGGATCGAGGGACTCGAGGTGGCGGCCATGGCCCGCCAGGCCGCGCCGGTGGGCCGGTGCGACATAGTCATGGTGGAGCGGGGGCCGGTGCCCCTGGAGCGGTCCCAGTGCTCCGACGCCCTCCGGCGCTACCTGGTGCGGCGGTTCGGCCAAAAGCGGATCGAGCTGCGCCTCGGCACCGCGGTGGCCCGGGTGGCCCCCGGCGGGGTGGACCTCGATCCCGGGGGGGCCCTCGAGGCCGATCTCGTGTACTGGTGCGTCGGGGTGCAACCGGAGCCCCTCGAGGGCATCGGGACCGACCCGTTCCGGCCCACGCTCCAGCACCCCCGCCACGACGAGGTGTTCGGGCTCGGGGATTTCGTGCGGGTCGACGCCCCGGACCCCGCGAACCTGGCGAGCGCCCAGCGGGCCGTGTTCCACGGGGCGGCCGCGGCCCGAAACGCCCTGGCGCTCCTGGCCGGCCGCGACCCGGAACCGGTTGACTACCGCCCCGAGGGCGAGGTGGTGGCCCTGGGGGACTGGGACGGCATCGGGGTGCTCCGGGGAGTCCCGGTCCGGGGCCTCGCGGCGGCCGCCGCCAAGAAACTCATCGAGGCCCGGTACCTGGCCGAACTCCTCGGAAGCCCCGGCCGGGCGAGGAAAGTTCTGGGGATGGGATGACCCGACCGGCGGCGCTTCTTCTCCTCCTCGCGACCCTCGCGGCCGGGGCGCACCCCGCCGCGGCCGGGGTCTTGCGGTTCCACGCCCGGGACGGCCGGGCCCTTACGCTCGGGGAACTCGCCCAAGACCTCGGGGGCGTCCGGGCCGTGTTCCTGGGGGAACGCCACGACGACCCCCTCCACCACGAGGTCCAGCTCCGGGTCCTCGACGCCCTCCACGCCCGGGACGTGGACCTGGCCCTGGGGCTCGAGATGTTCGAGGCCGGCGCCCAGCCCGAGCTCGACCGGTGGAACCGGGGCGAGCTCCTGCCCTCGGGCCTCGCGGCCGCCTTCGCCGCAGGCTGGGATTTCACCCTCTGGCCCCTCTACCGGCCCATCTTTCTCTACGCCCGGAACCACGGGATCCCCCTCGTGGCCCTAAACGCCCCCCGGCACGTGGTGCTCAAGGTGGGCCGCGAGGGGTTCGAGAGCCTCGGGGAGGAGGAGCGCCGGGAGCTCCGGGTGGTCCGGTGCGACGTGGACGAGCGCTACCGGAACCTCCTCCGGCAGGTGCTGGGCCTCAAGGGCGACGAGGAGGGGGAAGCCTTCGGCCGGTTCTGCGAGGCCCAGGTGGTGTGGGACACCGTCATGGCGAACCGGGCCCTGGACTACCTGGAGGCCCACCCCGCGAAGCTGCTCGTGGTGCTGGCCGGCCGGTTCCACGCCTGGCGCCACGGCATCCCCGAGCAGATGCGCCGCCGCCGGCCCGACCTGCCCACCCGGGTGATCCTGCCCCAACTCGACCCCGCCCTCGCCGACTACGGCGCCCTGGCCCGCGACGCCGACTACGTGTGGGAGGTGAGATGAGCCACCCAAGGCTTCGGGTCGTCGTGAGCGCGTGTCTGTTGGGAGAACCCGTGCGCTACGACGGGGGGCACAAGCGGGACGCCGGGCTCGTGGCGCTCTCGGAGTGGGTGGCGTGGGTTCCGGTCTGCCCCGAGCGGCACCTGGGGGTGCCGCGGGAGGCCGTGGACCTGGTGGGGAACCCGGGGAATCCCCGGGCCGTGGGGGTGGAGACCGGGCGGGACCGGACGGCCGAACTCACCGCCCGGTTCCCCGAACTCCTGGAGGCCCTCGCCCGGGCCGGGCCGGAAGCGGCCGTGCTCAAGGCCCGGTCGCCCTCGTGCGCGGTGAGGTCGGCCCGGGTGTACGCCGCGCGGCCCCGGGAGGACGCGCCCCTTTTGGGCCAGGGGCTCTTCGCCGCGGCCCTGGCCCGGCGGTTTCCCCTCCTGCCCCGGGCCGAGGAGGAGACCCTGCGGGATCCGGGGGCCCGGGCGGCGTTTTTCCGGAGGGCCCTGGCCCTACGGCGCTGGGGGGAGGCCCGGGCCGGGGCGCCCGGCCTCGAGGCCCTGCGGGCCTTCCACCGGAGGGAGAAGTACAACCTGATGGCCCACGGGCAGGAGCGCTACCGCCGGCTGGGGCCCATCGTGGCCGGGGCGAGGCCGGAAACCGCCGAAGCCGCGTGGCAGGCCTACGAGGCCGCCCTCCTCGCCACCCTGGCCACCGCCCCGACCCGGGCGAGCCACGCGAACGTGCTCCAACACCTGGCCGGCTATTTCCGGGACCGGGCCGACCCCGGGGAGCGGGCCCGGCTCGCCGAGGCCATCGAGGCGTTCCGGGGGGGGACCACGCCCCTCGAGGCCGTCCTGGACCGCGTCCGGGATCTCGCCCAACGCTACGGCGTCGCGTACCTGCTGGACCAGACCTACCTCCGGCCGCACCCGTTGGAGCTCGAGGGCGCGGACCCGGGGACGCGAGGACGTGCGGACGGAACATCCTGCTAACGACAACGGGATGGTGCCCCCCCGGGATCGCAGCGGAAACCAGCGGGTGGGGGGCAGGGGGAGAGCCTGGCGCGGCTTTCCGTCCCCCCCGACCCTCCGCGTCCTCCGTGCCCTCCGTGGTTTTTTCCCCGGGCCGCCAGGCCGCGCCGCCGGGTTCACGCCCCCGGCAGCAGGATCCGAAACGTCGTCCCTTTGCCCAGGGCGCTTTCCACCCGGAGGTCGCCGCCGTGCTGCTGCACGATGCCGTAGGCCGCCGCAAGCCCCAGCCCCGTGCCCTTCCCCACCTCCTTCGTCGTGAAGAAGGGGTCGAAGATCCGGTCGAGGTCGCCGGGGGGGATGCCCTTCCCCTCGTCGGTGACCTCGATCTCGGCCCATTCCCGGCCCCCGTCCTCGACCCGGCGGGTGGCGAAGAGGAGCCGTCCCCCCTCGGGGGCCATGGCGTCCCGGGCGTTCGTGGCCAGGCTCACCAGCACCTGGCGGATCTGCTCGGGGTCGGCCCGGACCAGGGGGACCCGGCCTTCGGCCCGCACCTCGAGGCGGACCGCCTCGCCCAGCGCGGGTTCGAGGAGGGCGGCGGTCTCCTCCAGGAGCCGGTTCGGGTCGAGCCGGCGCTTCACCAGGACCTGGCGCTGGCTGAAGGCCAGGAGCCGCCGGGTGAGGGCGCCCCCCCGCTCGGCCGCTGCCACGATGGTCTGGAGCCGCCGGGCCTCCGGGTGGTCGGACCCGAGACGCCGGATGGCGAGTTCCGCCGCCGAAAGCACGGCCGCGAGGAGGTTGTTGAACTCGTGGGCGATGCCCCCGGCGAGCTGGCCCACGGCCTCGAGCCGCTGGGCCCGGAGGAGCTGCTCCTGGAGAACCCGGTTCCGCTCCTCGGCCTGCCGGTGGGCCTCGATCTCCCGCTCGAGCTCCACGTTCGCGTCCTCGAGCCGGCGGTGGGACTCCTCGAGCCGGTCGAGCATCCGGCCGAACGCGTCGGCGAGCCGGGCCACCTCCCCCGTGCCCCGGGCCTCGGGCCGGCGGCTCCAGTCGCCCGCGGCCACGGCCTCGGCCACCGCGGTCAGCCCCTCCAGGGGCCGCATCACCCGGGCCACCAGGAACACGGCCAGGAGCCCCGCCCCCAACACCACCAGCCCCGCAAGCCCCACGGTCTGGAGCGTGAGGGCCCGGGCCGCGGCCTCCAGGGGCGCCGCGTCGATCCCCACGTGCACCACCGCAAGCCCGTCGAGAACCGGCTGGGCCGCGTGGACCACCTCGCCCTCCGGGGTCCGCAGCCGGCGGGTACCCGCCGAGGGGGCCACGGACCGAAGCGCCTCCGGCACCCCGGCCTCGAAGGTGTGGGCCAGCACCGCGCCACCCCGCTCCACGTAGGCGTAGCGCACCCCGGGCTCCTTTTCCCGGGCCTCGCTAAGGAGCATCCCCAGCCGGAACCGGTTCTCGGTCAGGACCGAGTCGGCCGCCTCCCGGGCCAGGTGGCGGGCCACCGTGAGGGCGCGCAGATCGATCTCGCGGCCAAGCTCCCGCCGCACCGACAGGGCCGTGAGCGCCACCCAGGCCACGCCCACGGCGAGCACCAGGCCCACGGCCCCCAGCTCCAGCCGGTGCCGCAGTTTCACGGGCGCCCCTCCCGGGCCTCGAGCCAGGCCCGCATGGCCCGGATGCCGTCGTAGGCCCGGTCGTCCCCGGGCACGAACCGGTCCACCCCCATGCCCTCCAGGATCCGGCGGCCCGCAGGGTCCTCGTGGGCGTGGAGCAGGGCGTCCCGCACCCGCCGCACGAGCTCCGGGTCGGCCCCCCGCCGCACCACCACCGGCGGGATGCCGTAGGGCGGCGAGCGCCAGATCACCCGGCAGCGCTCCGCCACCTCGGGCTCCCGCCGGGCCAGGTAGTGCCAGATCAGGCTGTCCACGGCCGCCCCGTCCACGAGCCCCCGGGCCACGGCCCGGATCGAGGCGTCGTGGGCGTGGGTGTACACCACCTCGCCGAAGAAGGTCTCGGGGGTTTCCCCGCGCTGGGCGAGCTCGTACGTCGGCACCAGGCAGCCGGAGTTCGACAGGGGATCGGTGAAGGCGAACCGCTTGCCCCGGAGGTCGGCCAGGGTGTTGGCGGGGCTCGCCCGCGGCACGAGGATGTAGGAGTGGTACACGGTCTTCCCGTCCACCACCGGGACGGCCAGGATCTCCACCCCGAAGGCGTCGTGGGCCTCCACGTAGGGCCGGCCGCACACGAAGGCCGCGTCCACCTGACCGGTCTTCAGGAGCTCGTTGGTTTCGGCGTAGGTTCCCCGGTCCACCAGGTCCACGGGCCGGCCGAGCCGTTCCCCCAGGTACTCGGCCAGCTCCCGGTAGTACCGGTACCCCTCCTTGGGGGTGATCATGGACCCCAGGCCGATGCGAAGGGCGGCCTCGCGGCTCGGCTCGGGGGCGGGCGCCTCGGCCCCGGGCTGGGCCGAGAGGTCCACGAAGGGCTCGTCGCCCCCCGAACAGGCGGCGAGGAAGAGGAGCAACGGGATGAGCAGGCGCGCCGCGAGGCCGGCCGCCCCTGGGACCTGAACCCTCGGCGTACGGCCCGTGGATCGTCCAGCCACGGCACGGGCCGCCGGACCGGAGACCGCCGACCGGAGACTGCGGGCCGAAGCTCCTAGGAAAAGCATGTACCGCCCCCTTTCGACGCGGATGCGAGACGGGCAGGCCTCCCCGGCCTTCTATCGGCCCGCGGCCCCCGGGTCTTGAAGGTTCCCGGCCGCCGCCGACTCGTCGGCGGCCCGGGCCACCTCCTCGAGCGCGGCCCGGAGCCCCGGGGTGGGCACGAAGGCGCAGCCCTCGGCCGGGCTCACCCGCCACCCCTTTCGCTCCCGCACCACCTCGATCCAGACCTGCTGCTCCAGCAGGGGCTCCACCACGACGGCCCGCACCAGGGCCTTCGCCCGGCCGGGATCGTACACCACCTCCTTGAACGCCACCGTGGCCTCGCCCCGCACGGTGCGGGGCGCGAACCGGTCGGGATCGAACCCGCTCACCGGAACCTGGATCACCTCCACCTCCTCGGGCACGGGCACCTCGGGGTGCCGCTCCTTGACGAGCCGGATCTCGTGGAACCGCTCCTGGCCGCCCCCCACCCATTTCTCCTCGAACCGGGTGCCGAACCCGGGCCGGATCTCCCGGCGCTCGGCCCGCAGCGGCCCGCCCCGAGCCTGCTCGCAGACCCAGTCGGCGTAGGGGCCGTGGTCGGTCACCAGGTACACCTCGCCCCCGTCCCGGAGCCGGGAGGCCACGAGCTCCTGGAACGGCCGGCCGAAGAGCCTCCGGCCCTCGTGGCGGTCCTTGGGCCAGGGGTCCAGGAACAGGGCCACCACCCGGTCCAGGCTCCGGGGCGGCGCCACCCGGTGGAGCACGAACCGGGCGTCGGCCAGGGTGCCCCGCACGTTCCGGTACCCGGCCCGGCCGCACCGCTCCAGGGCCCGGGCCAGCCGGCCCCACTGGAGTTCCACCCCCAGGTAGTTCCGGTCGGGGTGGGCCCCGGCCTCCCGGGCCAGCCGCTCGCCCGTGCCCGGCCCGATCTCGAGTTCCACCGGGCCGGGCCGGCCGAAGAGTTGGGCCCAGTCCTGGGGCCGGCCGAGCCGCCACCAGGGCACGAACCCCTCGGGCACCGGGAAGAAGGTCCGCCGGCTCCCGGCCACCCTAGCCCCCCTTGAGGTCCTGGAGCACCCGCTCGGCGTGGCCTTTGGCCTTCACCTTGGGATACACCCGCTCCACCCGGCCGTCGGGCCCCACCACCACGGTGGTCCGAATCGCCCCCAGGGTGACCTTCCCGTAGGTCTTCTTCTCCCCCCACGCCCCGCAGGCCTCGTGGAAGGCGTGGTCGGGGTCGGAAAGGAGCGGAAAGGTGAACCCGTGCTTCTCCCGGAACCGGGCGTGGCTCGCGAGGCTGTCGCGGGAGATCCCGATCACCCGGACGCCCAGCGTTTCGAACTCCCCGAGGCGTTCCTGGAACTCCAGGGCCTCGGCCGTTCACCCCGAGGTGTGGTCCTTGGGGTAGAAAAAGAGAACCGCCCGGGAGCCCCGGAGGGTCTCGTTCGTCACGGCCTCGCCGGTGTCGCTTTCCAGGGAAAACGCCGGCAGCGGATCGCCGGGCTGGAGCATGGGGCACCTCCTTTGGAACGGTTCGCAACGGGCGTGCAGGATACCCCACCGGCCCGGTCGGACCCAAGCGCTTGTTGCGCCCAGCCCCGCCGTGGTACAGGATGCGGCCGCCCGGAGAACCTCGGTCGCCACTCTTCGGTCCACGACCGTCGGTCTGTTGGGCCGCCTGGAGCCGGCACCCCCCGGGGAAGGTATGCCGGAGCCGCCCAGCCTCCAATCCTCCCCGCTTCCCAACCGAAAAGGACCTCACATGCGCAGCTACGAATCCCGCTACCGCGACCTCACCCCCCGGTCCGCCGCCCTCGACCGCCGGGCCCGGGACCTCATGCCCGGGGGCATCAGCCACAACCTCCGACGGTTCGGCCCCCACCCGCTGTATGCCGCCCGGGCCGAGGGGGCCCGGGTGTTCGACCCGGACGGCAACGCCTACCTGGACCTCTGGATGGGCCACTACGCCATGATCCTGGGCCACGGCTTCGGGCCCGTGCGCCGGGCCGTGGAGGAGGCGGTCGCCCGGGGCTGGCACGTGGGCATGCCGGTGGAGGCCGAGGTGGAACTGGCCGAGCGACTCCGGGCCGCCGTGCCGGCGATGGAGAGGATGCGGTTTTGCACGAGCGGCACCGAGGCCACCATGTACGCCGTGCGGCTCGCCCGGGGGTTCACCCGCAAGCCCTGGGTGCTCAAGGCGGCCGGCGGCTGGCACGGGGCGAGCACCGACCTGTCGTTCGCCGTGAAGCCGCCGTTCCGGGGCGCCGAGGGTCCGGGGCTCCTGCCGCCCCGGGAGCAGGGGGTGGACCTCATCGCCTTCAACGACATCGAGTCCACCCTGCGGGTGGTGGAGGCCCACCGGGGGGAGATCGCGGGCATCATCGTGGAGCCCATGCTGGGCGCCGGGGGGTTCCTCCCGGCCGATCCGGCCTACCTGCGGCTCCTCCGGGAAATCTGCGACCGGGAGGGGGCGGTGCTCATCTTCGACGAGATCATCACCGGCTTCCGGTTCCGGTACGGCACCCTCGCCGACGACTACGAGGTGCGGCCCGACCTCACCACCCTGGGGAAGATCGTCGGCGGCGGGTTTCCCATCGGGGTCTACGGCGGCCGGCGCGAGGTCATGGACGCGGCCGACCCCCTCCAGGCCCGGGCCCCCGACCGCCCCGTGCTCGTGGGCGGGGGCACCTTCAGCTGCCACCCCGTCACCCTGGCCGCGGCGCTCGCGACCCTCGAGGCCCTGGAGCGGGCCGCGCCCGAGCTCTACCCGGCGCTCGCCGACCGGGGCGAGCGGCTCCGCCGGGGCATCGAGGAGCGGTTCGCCGCCGCCGGGGTGCCCGCGGCCTGCACCGGCCGGGGAAGCCTCTTCATGACCCACCTGCTCCGGGCCGAGGACCGGGACCTCCGGTCCCCGGCCGACCTCGCCGCCAAGACCTTCGCGGCCGTCAAGGACCGGGAGCTCAAGGTGGCCCTCCTCACCCACGGGGTGTTCGCCGTGCACGGCGGCGGGGCCCTGTCGGCCGCCCACGGCGAGCCGGAACTCGCCCAACTCCTCGACGCCTACGCCCGCGCCGCCGAGGACCTCGCCCGGGAGGGGTTCGAAAGAGAGTAAAAGAACCTTCGAAGGGTTCGCCGGGGGCGGGTGGGGGACTGGTTCCGGCCGTTTGGATCCCGCAACACCCGGCGGGGCCGACGGTGCACGCGGCTGCAGCCTCGTTCCGGGCCACGGCGAACCAGCGACTCCCCGGTTGACGGAATGGGCAACCCCTGGCATATACCTCGGTATATACTTCCCTCAGGCGCGGAGGGCCCCATGCAAACCGCGAAGCTGTTCCGAAACGGCCGGAGCCAGGCGGTCCGGCTGCCCCAGGCGTTTCGGTTCGAAGGGGACGAGGTGTTCATCAAGAAGGTCGGGGGCGTGGTCCTCCTCATCCCCAAGGACGACCCGTGGCGGGAGTGGGCCGAAAGCCTTCACGAATTCACCGACGACTTCATGGCGACCCGGGAGCAGCCCGAGCAGCCCCGCCGCGACGAGCTGTGATCCGGTATCTGCTCGACACCAACATCTGCATCTACATCATCCGGGAGAAACCGGATCCCGTGATCCGGCGCTTCGTCCGCCTTCCGGTTTCGAGCGTCGGGATCTCCGCGGTCACGTTGAGCGAACTCGAATACGGCGTCGAAAAAAGCTCCCGCCCGGAACAAAACCGGCTCGCCCTGACCCGGTTTCTGGCCCCCCTGGAAATCCTGCCCTATGACGACGAGGCGGCCCGGACCTACGGCCGGGTCCGGGCCCATCTGGAACGGCAAGGGACACCCATCGGCGCCCTCGACACCCTTATCGCGGCCCACGCCCTCGCGGCGGGCTGCACCCTCGTGACGAACAACGAACGGGAGTTCCGCCGGGTTCCCGGGCTCCGGGTGGAGAACTGGGCGACCTAGCGCCGGTCCACCCGCCGGAACCCGCCGGCCTCGATCACCTCCACGCCCGGGGCCAGGGCCGCGTCGAGGAGGAGATTGAGGCCCAGGTTGTCCGAGGAGATGTGGCCGGCGAGCACCACGTTCAGGTGGTGCTTCTTGGCCTCCTCCACGTGCTCCTTGGACAGGTGCATCCCCACGATGGTCGAGACCTCGGTCGCGTGGGCGAACTTCTCGTACATCTCCTTGGCGCCCTCGGTGCCGCCGGTCATGTCCACGAAGATCTTGCCGGCCCGGTTCTTCTTGTCGCCCGCCACGATCACCGGGCCGGTCTGCTCGGCCCGGGCCCGGCGGTACTCGGGGATGTCGTGGAGGAGGTCGAGGACGTCGGCTAGGGTGCGGGGCTGCTCCCGCTCGAACAGATCGGTCAGGAACGTGGCCACGCAGTTGTCGGCCGGGGTGTGGACGCACACGAGGGGCACGCCCAAAAGCCGCGCCGCGTCCACGGTGCGCTGGTGGTTCACGGGCTGGATCCGCTCCGAGACGTCCCGGAGCCGCGGCCCGAGGATCCCCTCGGCCTGGCCCACAGGCACCCCGAGCCCGGCGTGGATGCCGGCCTGGATCCGCATGACCTCGGGCAGCTGGGCGAGAGCGTGGCCCCGGGGGTGGTGGGCCACCACGGCGTCGAGCCGCCGGCCCTTCTCCCGGAGCCGGTCGGCCAGCAGCAGCTCGTCGCCCTCCACGTCCACGGCCACCATGACGGCCCCGAGTTCGGTGGCGGGGTCGCCGTGGAGGATGCGGGTGTCGGCGTAGGGGTTTTCGAGCCGCTCCCGGTCGAAGAACTCCCGGTCGGCCTCGGGCAGGCCCTCCCACTCCTTGGCCGCGGCGGCCAGATCGGCCTCGGCCTCGGCCCGGCCCCGGGGGTCCCGGTCCATCCCCACCTCCACGGCCTTGCGGTAGAACTCCTGAAGCGTCATGGGGTCCTCCTTTTGTTTCGGCTGGGCGGCTGGGCTGCCCGGCGGCCCGGCAGCCCAACGGCTCTTTGCCCCCAGCGTTATCGTTATTCTCCGGCGCTTGGACCTCGGGCTCCCTGCCGCCAAGCCGCCTCGCCGCCTGGCCGCCCGACAGCTCCGTCCTCCGTGGTTCGCAGGTCCCCACAGAATGCGTCGTTTCGCGCGGCCGCCGCAACCTCGGGCGGCCCGGGGTTTCTTGACCACCCCCCACCCCTCCCCTAGAATCGCTCCGCGTCGGTTACAAATCCCGCGGGGAGAGCCTTCATGCGGATCCTGCTCGCCGTTCTCCTGGCCCTCTCGGTCGCCCTCCCGGCCGGCGCCTTCGACCGCATCCGGGTCGTGACCACCCTGCCCGACCTGGCCGACTGGGTCCGGGAGATCGGGGGCGAGCGGGTGGAGGTGCGGTCCCTGATCACCGGCCTCGAGAACCCCCACACCTACGAGCCCCGGGTCTCGGACGTGAAGGCCGTGGCCGGAAGCCGGGTGCTCGTGATGGTGGGCCTGGGGCTCGAGGAGTGGGTGAAGGGGCTCGTGGAGAACGCCCGGAACAGCGAGCTCGAGGTGATCGAGGCGGCCCGGGGCGTGCCGGTGATCCAGGGGCGCGAGGACCACCACGGGGAGGCCGGAAACCCCCACGTGTGGCTCGACCCCGGCCGGGCCGAGATCCTGTGCCGCAACATCGCCCGGGGGCTGGAGACCGTGGACCCGTTCCCCGGCGATTATTACGAACTCCGGTACCAGGACTACCGGCGCCGGCTCCGGGAGACGGCCGAGCGGATCCGGGAGCGGGTCCGGCAACTCCCCGACCGGCGGTTCCTCGCCTACCACCCGGCTTGGCCCTACTTCGCCGAGGGCCTGGGGTTCGAACTCGTCGGGGTGATCACGGAGATCCCGGGCCAGGAACCCTCGGCCCGGGGCCTCGCCGGCCTGATCGACCGGATCCGGGACGAGAAGATCCGGGTGCTCGTGACCGAACCCCAGCTCTCCTCGAAGATCCCCGAACTTCTCCGCCAGGAGACCGGGATCCGGGTCATCACCCTGAGCCCCCTGCTCGGCGCCTCGCCGGCCCGGTCGTACCTGGAACTCCTCGAGCAAAACGCCTCCGCCCTGATCGAGGCCCTCGCCGGGACCCCGCCGTGAGCGAGCTCCCCCTCGCCCCTCCCCCGGCCATCCGGTTCCAGGGGGTGACCGTGAGCTACGACGGGGCCCCGGCCCTCGAGGACGTGAGCCTCGAGATCCCGGCGGGGGTGCTCCTGGCCGTGCTCGGGCCCAACGGCTCCGGGAAGACCACCTTCCTCAAAACGATCCTCGGCCTCGTGACCCCGGTGGAGGGCCGGGTGTACGTGGGCGACGAGTGCTGCCACCACCTCACGCGCATCCGCCGGGAGATCGGGTACGTGCCCCAGGCCTCCAAGGTGGACCCCAACGCCCCGTTCCGGGTGATCGACGTGGTGCTGATGGGGCTCTACCCGGCCCTGGGCCCCCTGCGCCGGCCCGGGAAGGAGGGGCGGCGCAGGGCGCTCGCGGCGCTCGAGGCCGTGGGCATGGAGGGGTTCGCCCACCGGCCGGCCGGCCAACTCTCGGGGGGGCAACTCCAGCGGGTGGCCATCGCCCGGGCCCTGGTGCGGGAACCCCGGATCCTCCTGCTGGACGAGCCCTTCACCGGGCTCGACGTGAAGAGCCAGCGGGCCGTGCTGGACCTGGTGGTGCGCACCCACCGGGAGCGGGGCCTCACCACGGTGCTCGTGACCCACGACGTGAACCTGGTGTACCCCCACCTGGATCTCGTGCTGGCCCTGAACCGGCGGGTGTACGCCTACGGCCCCCCGGGCGAGGCCCTGGTGCGGGAGACCCTGGAGCGCATGTACGGGGCCGAGGTGCTCGTGCACGAGGCCGAGGGCCGGCCGTTCGTGTTCGCCGGGGACCACCACCATGGGTGAGATGTTCTCCTACGCCTTCGTCCAGCGGGCGCTTTTGGCGAGCCTGCTCGTGGGCACGTCGTGCTCGCTCGTGGGGGTGTTCGTGGTGCTCCGGGGCCTAGCGTTCATCGGTGCCGGCATCGCCCACGCCGCCTTCGGGGGGGTGGCCCTGGGGTTCCTCCTGGGCTGGAACCCCCTCGTGACCGCCGTGGGGTTCTGCGTGGCCACGGCGAGCGCCATCCACGCCACGAGCCAGGCGGGGCGCATCCGCATGGACGCCTCGATCGGCATCTTCTACGCCCTGACCATGGCCCTGGGCATCCTGTTCGTCGGGCTCATGAAAACCTACGACGCCCGGCTTTACGGGTATCTGTTCGGGAACATCCTGGCGGTCACGGCCACGGATCTCAGGATCATCGGGCTCCTGACCCTGGCCGTGGCCGGCACGGTGGGCCTCTTTTTTAAGGAGTTCCAGCTTCTCTCCTTCGACCCCGAGGTGGCCGAGGCCCTGGGGCTCTCGGCCGGGCGGTACTCGTTCCTGCAGCTCCTTCTGGTGAGCCTCACCATCGTGCTGAGCCTCGACGCCGTGGGGGTCATGCTGGTGTTCGCCCTGATCGTGACCCCGGCCTCGGCCGCCTACCAGCTCACCTACGACTACCGGGCCCTGTTCGGGCTTTCGGTGCTCTTCGGGAACCTCTCGTGCTTTCTCGGGCTCGTGCTTTCCTACGGGCTCGACGTGCCGAGCGGGGCCACCATCGTGCTCACCGCCACCGGGATCTTCTTCGTGTGCCTCGCCCTTTCCCCCAAACGCCGAAGGAACTCCCCATGACCCTGACCGACCGCGCCTGGACCGAACTGGGGCGGATCTTCCCGGCCGACCGCCTGAGCCGCGGGCCCTCGGTGCTCGATCTCCACAGCCGGGACGAGTCGTTCCACGAGCCCCGCCGGCCCGAGGCCGTGGCCTGGCCGGTCTCGACCGACGAGGTCCGCCGAGCGCTCCTGTGGGCCGGGGAGCACGGGGTGCCGGTCACCCCCTGGGGCGCGGGCACGAGCATCGAGGGGAACCCCATCCCGGTGCGGGGCGGGCTGGTGCTCGACTTCGCCCAGATGAACCGGATTGTCGAGGTGCGGCCCGAGGACTTCCTGGTGACCGTGGAGCCCGGGGTGCTCTACACCGACCTCAACGCCGAGCTGAACCGCCGCCGCACGGGCCTTTTCTTCCCCCCCGACCCCGGGGCGGCCGCGAGCGTCGGGGGCATGGTGGCCAACAACGCCTCGGGCATCCGCACGGTGCGCTACGGCCCCACCCGCCGGTTCGTGAAGCGCCTCGAGGTGGTGCTGGCCGACGGCCGGGTGATCGAGGCGGGGACGCTTGCGCCCAAGACCTCGTCGGGCCTGGACCTGGTGGGGCTCCTGGTGGGAAGCGAGGGGACCCTCGGGGTGTTCACCCGGATCACCCTGGAACTCGCGCCCCTGCCGCCCGAGGTGCTCACGGCCCTCGTCCCCTTTGCCGACGCGGCCGCCGCCACCCGGGCCGTGGCCGCCATCATGGGTTCGGGGCTCGGGGTCGCGGCCTGCGAGTTCCTGGACCTCCACACCGTGCGGGTGGTGGAGCGGGCCGCCCGGCTCGGGCTTCCCGACCGGCCGCTCCTGTTCCTCGAGTTCCACGGCACGAGCCGGGCCGGGCTCGGGGCCGACGCCGGTCTCGTGGAGGAGATCTGCCGGGCCGAGGGGGCCCAGGCGTTCGAGGCCGGCATCGGCCCCGACGAGCGAGCCCGGCTCTGGGACGCCCGCCACCGGGCCTACCGAACGATCCGCGAGGCCCACGTGGGCGAGGGCATCCTCATCGTGGACGCGGCCGTGCCCCGGAGCCGCTACCCCGACCTCGCGGCCCGGGCCCGGGAGATCCTGGACCGTCGGGGGCTCACCGGATACATCTTCGGCCACGCCGGCGACGGGAACCTCCACTGCCTGATCCTGGGCCGGCTCGGAGACGAGGCCCTGTGGGCCTCGATCCACGAGGCCAACGCCGAGATCGTGGAGGCCGCCCTGGGGCTCGGGGGCACGGCCACCGGCGAACACGGGGTGGGCCTGGGGAAGCGCCGGTTCCTCCCCCGGGAGCACGGGGCGAGCCTCGACCTCATGCGGGACCTCAAGCGCCTGTTCGACCCCCGGGGTCTCCTGAATCCGGGGAAGATGTTTCCCGACGGCTAGGCGGCTGGGCGGCGTAACGCCTTCATTCACGGCCGGTTACAGAAAAAAATCGGCGGGCCGGAGCGGGACTTCGCCCGGGAAATTGCCGGGGTGCGGGGGGCGGTCGCAGAGACCTCGGGCCTGCCGGTTGGGCCGCCACGGCCACCGCCCCCCCGACGATTCTTCGGCCTCGAGCCACGACGAACGGCCCTGCCGGCCGGGGGAGTTCCCGATGGATACGCTGAAGGCCCATCTGGGCACCCATCTTTTCGACCTCGTCCCGGAGCCGGTGTTCGCCCTGGACCCGGGCGCCCGGTTCCTCCTGGTGAACGCGGCGGCCACCCGGTACCTGGGCCGGCCGGCCGAGGAGATCGTGGGCCGGCAGGTGGGGGAGCTTTTCCCGCCGGACCAGGCCGGCCGGCAGCGGGAGGTCATCGCCCGGGTGGTGGCCACGGGCGAGCCGTTCCTGGAGGAGCGGGTCACCCCGATCGGCGAGGAGACCTTCGTGTTCCAGTACGCCCTGTGCCGGGTGGACGGCCCCGACGGGGCCCCCCTCGGGGTGCTCGGCATGGTGCGGGACGTCACGGCCCTGGTGCGGCTCGAGCGCTGTTACGCCGAGCTCTACGAGCGGGCCACCGATGCCCTTTTCGGCATCGACCGGGAGGGGCGGATCCGGGTGATCAACCGGGAGGCCGAGGAACTCTCCGGGTACCGGCGCGACGAGGTGGAGAGCCTCCACTTCTCCGAGGTGGTGCCGCCCGACGAGGTGGAGCGGCTCAAGCGGTATTTCGAGGCCCGGGTCCGGGGCGAGGACGCCCCCACCCAGTACGAGGTCCGGTTCCTCCACAAGAGCGGCGAGGAGCGCTGGGCCGAGGTGCGGATCTCCCGGGAGACCTCGAGCGTGGGGGCGTTCCAGGCCTCGGTCCGGGACATCACCGAGCGAAAGAAGCTCGAATCCCTCCGGCGGGAGTTCCTGCACCTCGTCGGCCACGACATCAAGACCCCGCTCACGGTGATCCAGGGGTTTGCGAGCGCCCTTCGCTCCGGCGCCTACGGGGAACTCCCCGACCCCCAGCGCCAGTGCGTGGAGCAGATCCTCGACGCGAGCCGGCGGGTGGCCTCCATGGTGGAGCGGTTCCTCCTGGCCGAACGGCTCGCCCAGGAGGGGGCCTGGACGCCCCAGCCCGGGCCGGCCCGCACGGTGTTCGAGGCCGCGGTGCGGGGGTTCGGGCCCCGGGCCCGGGACCGGGGGGTGGAGCTGCGGGCCGAGGCCCCGGTGCCGCCGGGCGTCGAGGTGGCCGACGCCGAGGGGTTCCGGCACGTGGTCGAGAACCTGGTGTCCAACGCCCTGAAGTTCACGCCGGAGGGGGGCCGGGTCGAGGTCCGCCTGGAGCCCGACCAGGGCGGGCTCCGGCTCACCGTGGCCGACACCGGTCGGGGCATCCCGGCCCGGGATCGGGAGCGGCTCTTCGAGCGCTTCTACCGGGCGTCCAACGCCGGGGGCACCTCGGGCTCGGGCCTGGGGCTCCACATCGTGAAGCTGCTCGTGGACCGCGCCGGGGGCCGCATCGAGGTGGACTCGGAGGAGGGCCGGGGCACCACGTTTCGGGTGTGGCTCCCCGCGGCTTCCCGCGGGTAGGTGTTCCCGCCGCCCCCCCGATGCGCCTTGTCTACCGAGCGGTTGACCCGATCCTCGCCGGGCCGCCATACTCGCCCCCAGCCGACCGATGAACCCGAGGAGAAGGAGACGCACCGTGTCCGACGAGATCGTGAAGAAGACCGCCGAAACCGCGAAGCTCTATTTCGAGGGGGTGGAGGGCGAGCGGCCCTATGAGCTGTGGAAGGCCTTCGACAAGGGCCTGGCCCGGGATCTGTCGCTCTTCATCACCGGCCAGATGTACGCCCGGGAGAAGATCCCCCACAAGGTGCGCCAGATGGTCACGGTGGCCGCGCTTACCGTGCTCGAGAAGACCGAGGAACTGGAACTCCACCTCCACGCCGGGCTCAACGTGGGCTGCACCCCCCGGGAGCTGGCCGAGGTGATCTTCCAGACCGCGGTCTACGGCGGGGTCCCCGCCATGAACCAGGGCCTCAAGGCCCTGCGCCGGGTGCTCCAGGCCCGGGGCCTGTGGCCCATCCCGGACGAGGGGTAGGCCGGTGGCCCGAGCCAAGACGCCCGACGCGCAACGGGCCGAGCCCCGGCCGGGCTCGGCCCTGCTGAACAAGGTGAAGCTCGCCGTGGCCATGGGGATCGGTGGGCTCGCGGCGGCGTTCGCCGTGCGGGGCCTCGCCCCGGCCTACACCGGTTTGGTGCTCCTCCTCATGGCCGTGGGGGTGCTCTCGGCCCTCACGGCGGCCGGCCCCACCTTCGACGCCCGGTGCCCGGCCTGCGGCCGGACGATCGCCTTCACCCGGGCCCTGGGCCAACGCATCGTTCCCTGTCGCCGGTGCGGGGCCAAGCTCCGGCTCCACCGGCGCGAAACGGGTTGGCATTTGTCCCGGAATCCCTGAGACCCCTAAAGTCCGCCGACCTGAGGCGCGGTACATCCGACCTCCCCCTCGGCTACCTTGTTCCCGGGGAAAAGCCCACCGCCCCTCTTGCCCGAACCCGCGCTCCGGGCCTGCCCCACCCCCATCACCCCAGGCGATGGACCCGGGCGGGTCCATCGGAATTCCCCGTTGGTACCGGGCTTCGCGTTTCGGAATCATAGAGTCCGCGAGCCGGCGCGGCTCCAGGCTTCGGATCCCCCCACGAAGAGGCTCTGGGATGAAGCGGTTCATGGCGCCCGCGGTGAGGAAGCGCACCGCGGGAGCGCTCCAACCCGCGGGCGGAGGGAGTCCGCTGCAACGCGAGGAGGGACGCACATGGAAACGACCGGAATCGATCGCAAGCAGTTTCTCGCCGCCGCGGGCGCCGCGGGGCTGGCGAGCCTGTTCGGCGGGCAGGCCTTCGCCGGCATGGAGAACAAGGGGAAATACGTCTTCGTCCTGACACACGGCGCCGACGACCCCAACCGGGCGATCTTCGGGCTCCTCATGGCCCAGGTGGTGGCGAAGAAGAAGTGGGGCAGCGTGCACGTCTGGACAACGCTGCACGGCGCGGAACTGGCCCACAAGGACAAGGCGCCCCGCATCGAGTCGCCGGTGTTCAAAAAGTTCGGTACCGCCCTCGAGATCCTCGAGGATCTCCGGGAACGGGGTGCCACCTTCGGGGTGTGCCCCCCTTGTGCCGAGTATTTCGGCGCGGGCGGCGACGACCGGCTCCCCTACTTCGAAAAGGCAGGCGGCGACTGGCTCATGGAGAACATCCAGGGCGCGTGGGTGCTTTGGATGTAACCGCGCCCGCTTTGAACCGGCCCG
>NZ_BAAHFQ010000040.1:0-24966 GCF_054681715.1 Deferrisoma sp. | reverse complement strand
GGCCGCCACGGGGGACGGCCGGCGCGCGGCGTTGGCCTAGCTACGTTCTCCTTGCTTCCCGGCTTCCTACGGGCTCGCCACGAACCCGTGGGTCTCCCCGGTGGCGGTCTCGAACGCGCCCACCACCTGTCCGCCGTCGTTGATGCCGTACGCCTGGCTGAAGTCCGGGTCGGCCGCGCTGAACGCCGGGTCCAGCACCGCGTCGGCGTTGGTCGGGTCGGCGGTGCGGTCGTCCCACACCGCGCCCGCCGTCTCGGCGGCCTCGGTCCAGCCGGCCGAACGCCCGTTCTCGTTGATGGCGTAGGCCGAGCTCCGGCTTCCGGCCGGCCCCAGATCCTGGACCGTGGCCTCGGTGCCGCTCACGGTCCACAGGACCGCGTGGACCTCGCCGGTGGCGCTTTCGGACTCGCCCACCACCTGTCCGGCCGAGTTCACGCCGAAGGCGGTGCTCATGAGGTGGCCCGGCAGGGGCTCCAGGTCCACGGGCGCACCCGGGGTCCCGGTCCCGGCGTCGATCTGCCACAGGACGCCGTGCACCCGGCCGTTCGGCAGGGCCGACTCGCCCACGATCCGGCCGCTTTCGTCCACGAAGAAGGCGGCGCTGAAGTCCCCGCCCAGGTCGGTGAGCTGGGTCGGGCCGCTCTCCGGGGCGCCGGTCGTGGCGTTCACCCGCCACATCACGGCCCGGTCCGTGCCCGCCGCGTCCTCGCTCTCGCCCACCACCACGCCGGAGTTGTTGATGGAGTAGGCGGCGCTCGGCCCGCCGGCCACCAGGGCGCCCAGGTCCGTGGGACCGCTCAGGCCCGTGTCGGGCCAGATCACCGCCGTGAACACGCCCGAGGCGTTCTCGGCCTCGCCCACCACCATGTCGAGGTCGTTGCCGTCGTAGGCCGCCGAGGCGCCGGTGGCCGTGAGCCCGCCCAGCGGGGTCGGGGCGGCCGGGGTGCCGTCGGTGCCCAGGAGCCAGGCCACGGCCTGGAGGACCCCGGAGGCGTCGGTGGACTGGCCGGCCACGAGGCCCACGCCGGTGATGCTTCCGCCCAGGCTGAAGCTGCCGCCGGTGAGGGGCAGGAGCTCGTGCTGCGTGTTGAAGGCCGCGAACCGCTCGGGATCCAGCGGGAAGTCGTCCGCCAGGTCCGAGAGGCCGTCGGCGTCGGTGTCGGTGTCCAGCGGATCGGTGCCCTGGGCCAGCTCGGCCCCGTCCAGAACGCCGTCACCGTCGGAGTCCGGGTTCTGGGGATCCGTGCCCGCCAGGGCCTCCTCCACGTTGGTGGCGCCGTCGTTGTCCGGGTCCGCCCCGGCGTCGGTGCCGTCGGTGGGATTTAGGCCGTTGGCCACCTCGAAGTCGTCCGTGAGCCCGTCGCCGTCCGTGTCGGCGGCGAGCGGGTTCGTGCCCAGGGTGTTGACCTCTTCGCCGTCGGTCAGGGTGTCGCCGTCCGAGTCGGCATTCTGGGGATCGGTGTTGTTGGCCAGTTCCTGGGCGTTGGTGAGCCCGTCGCCGTCGGGATCCAGGGCCGCGTCGTCGGCGTTCGGGTCGAGGCCGTTGGCCACCTCGAAGGGGTCGGGGAGCCCGTCACCGTCGGTGTCGGCCGAGGCCGGGTTCGTGCCGTGCACGAGCACCTCGTCCGCGTCGGAAAGCCCGTCGCCGTCGGTGTCGGTCTGGTTCGGGTCGGCGCCGTTCTGGAACTCCTGGAGGTTCGTGAGCCCGTCGCCGTCCGTGTCCACGGCCGCGTCGGCCGCGTTCAGGGGGTTCAGTCCGTTGGCGTCCTCGAACCCGTCCGTCATCCCGTCACCGTCGGAGTCTGGGTTCGTGGGGTTCGTGAGGGTGATCAGGGCCTCGCCGCCGTCCGTCAGGCCGTCGCCGTCGGTGTCGGCGTTCTGGGGATCGGTGCCCCGGGCAAACTCCTGGGCGTTGGTGAGCCCGTCCGTGTCCGGATCCAGGGCCGAGTCGTCCACCAGGGGATTGAGGCCGTTGGCCACCTCGAAGTTGTCGGGCAGCGTGTCACCGTCCGTGTCGGTGTTGTTGGGGTTGGTGCCGTGGGTGTCCACCTCGGCGCCGTCGGTCAGGGTGTCGCCGTCCGAGTCCGGGTTGTTGGGGTCGGTGGACCGGGTGAACTCCCGCAGGTTCGTGAGCCCGTCGTTGTCCGGGTCCAGGGCCGAGTCATCGGCCAGGGAGTCCAGGCCGTTGGCGAGCTCGAACGCGTCGGGCATGCCGTCGTTGTCGTCGTCCAGGTCCTCGACCAGGCTCGAGTCCGCGATCTGGCCGGGGGTGGCCGTGGCCAGGAACTGGTCGGGCATGCCGTCGCCGTCGGTGTCCACGGCGGCCGCCGGGTCCAGCGGGAAGGCGTCGGAGGCGTCGGCCACGCCGTCGTTGTCGTCGTCGGCGTCGGCGTTGTTACCGATGCCGTCGCCGTCGGTGTCGGTGGTCTCCTCGGGGTTCAGCGGGAACGCGTCGGCCACGTCGAGCACGCCGTCGCCGTCGTCGTCGTCGTCGGCGTTGTTGCCGATGCCGTCGCTGTCGGTGTCGGTGGTCTCGGCCGGGTTCAGGGGGAACGCGTCGAACGCGTCGGCCACGCCGTCGCCGTCGTCATCGTCGTCGTTGGCGTTCACGGTGCCGTCGCCGTCCGTGTCGAGCTGGTCGAGGGGGCTGAAGGGCTCCGGGTCCTCGGCGTTCGCCACGCCGTCGTTGTCGGTGTCCGGGTCCGCGTTGTCGCCGATGCCGTCCCCGTCCCAGTCGGAGGTTTCCGCCGGGTCCAGCGGGAAGGCGTCGGAGGCGTCGGCCACGCCGTCGCCGTCGTCGTCGGTGTCGGCGTTGTCGCCGATACCGTCGCCGTCGGTGTCCCGGTTCTCCGTCGGGTCGAGGGGGAAGGCGTCGGAGGCGTCGGCCACGCCGTCGCCGTCGTCGTCGGTGTCGGCGTTGTTGCCGATGCCGTCGTTGTCGGTGTCCACGCTCTCGGTGGGATCCAGCGGGAAGGCGTCGGAGGCGTCGGCCACGCCGTCGCCGTCGTCGTCGGTGTCGGCGTTGTTGCCGATGCCGTCACCGTCGGTGTCGGCGATCTCGGTGGGATCCAGCGGGAAGGCGTCGGACGCGTCGGCCACGCCGTCGTTGTCGTCGTCCAGGTCGGTGTTGTCGCCCACCCCGTCGCCGTCCGTGTCGGTGGTTTCGGCCGGGTCGGTGGGGAAGGCGTCGTCCGGGTCGGCCACGCCGTCGGCGTCCCGGTCCGGGTCCACCGTGCCGTCGTCATCCACCACGAAGGTGCCGGCGGCCACCACCGGGGGCAGGGCGCCGGTGGCCACCGCCGCGGCCACGGCCTCGTTCTCGAGGTTCTCCTGGGCGTAGTAGTGGAGCGCCAGGTCGGCCTGCACCTGCTCGTTCAGCAGGGTGGCCGTCCGGGCGTCGTCGTCCGGGTCGTCCGCGATCTCGTCCATGATCCGGATCGACGAGCTGACGAGCTGGTCCACCGTCAGGGGCACGCCCTCGACGGCCTTCTCCTCGTTGGCCGCCTTCAACGCGTCCAGTCGGGCCTTGGAGAAAAGCTGGTTCGCCGCGGCCGCGGTCTTCTGGAGCAGGGCCGCGTTCTGGCCGAAGGCCTCGGGGCCGGCGTCGTAGTTCCCCAGGGCCCGGAAGAACGCGTTCACGGCCTGGGTGGCCCGCTCGAGCCTGAGGTCGTCGTCGGTGATCGAGGCCTCGTCCTTGCCCTCGAAGGCGGCCACCGGGTCGCGGGTCAGGTCCGCCTCGGTGAGCCCGGTGATGCCGGCGTCCTCCAGGGCGGCCAGAAGCGCCCCCGGCTCCATGCCGTTGGCCAGGGCCGTGGTGAGGGCGAGACCACGAGCCGGCCGGCCGTGGTGTCCACGTTGCGCTTGAGCACGCCGGGGTAGGGCAGGTTGTTGTGGGTGCCCCGGGCGTCGGCCTTGCTGCGCAGGGTGGAGCCGAGGGTCACGGGGTTCTCGAAGGTGAACAGGCCGTTTTCATCCGTCGGGGTGGACTCCTGGAGCACGTTCCCGCTGGCGTCCACCTCCTGGATCACGGCCCCCACGACGTAGTGGTCCACGGCCACGCCTTCCTTGGTGGCCGGGGCTTCTCCTCCGCCCCCGCCGCCGCCTCCTCCGCCGCAGCCCGCGACCGCCAGGGCCAGGGCCGCGGCGAGCGCCGTCCATCCTCTTCGCAGGTGTCTCATGGCTCTCCTCTCCTTGTTCCTCCGGGGTTCCGGGATAGGGGATGGGTTGGGTTCGGTACGCACGGGTCGTCTCCTTCTCAGCGCAGGTCCACGGCCACGCCGGCCACGGTGGCGCCGATCGTGGAGGTCAGGGTCACGGTGCGGGTGCCGTCGGGGAGCACCAGGGCGTCGCGCTGGAGGATCCAGGAGCCGTCGGCCCCCACCTCGGCCACGCCGATCACGGGCCCGGTGGCCGGGCCGGCCCGCACGGTGATCTGGTTGCCGGGGCCCGGGATCGAGGAGGTGCCCCGGATCTCCCAGCGGGTGAGCTTGGGCCGGTACACCGACCGGGCCACCTCGATCTGCTCCACGGTCACGGTGACGGTGGCCGGCGCGGAGACCAGCCCGGCGAAGTCCGCCACGGTGTAGGTGAAGGTGTCGACGCCGGCGAACCCGGCGTTGGGCGTGTAGGTCACCGTGCCGTCCAGGTTGGCCTGGGCCGTGCCGTTCACGGGCTGGGTGGCCACGGCCACCGAGGCCGGGTTCAGGGGCACGTCGTTGGCCGCGTCGAAGGCCGGGTCCTCCGGGTCGCCGCCCAGGTCGTTGGCGGCCACGTCGATCGTGACCGGGGTGCCGGCGGCCGTGCCGGCCGCGTCGTCCACGGCCACGGGGGCCACGTTGGGCCCGCACACCGTGCAGATCTTCCCCTGGACGGTGAAGAGGTTCGTCTCCACCGTGCCGTCGGGGCCGGTGATCCGGAACAGGTTCGCCATCTGCCCGGGGTTCGCCGGGTCGGGGAAGGTGCTTCCGGTCACCGTCTGCTCGATGAAGGGGTTCCCGATGTAGCCCGCGGGCGGGGGCGGGTCCACGGCCACCAGGAAGTTGGGACCGATGGTTCCCGAGAGGGCCCCCACCCAGTCCCCCGGGATGAAGGGCGGCACGTCCTCGGTCACGGTGGCGTTCCCGAGCTCGTCGGTGGTGATCTCGGTCACCGTGACCCCGTCGGCCACGAGCGAGGTGCCGTAGGGGTGCACGAAGGTGTAGGTGGCGTTGGGACGCCCCCCGAGGATCCGGATCCGGATCCGGGAGAACACCACCTGGTCGCCGTCCTGGATCACCTCGTTGGCGAAGGCGGTCTCCAGGTTGAGCCGCAGCGACGCCGTGCCGGGGGTATCCGTTCCGTTTGGTAGTTCTACTAAGGCGTCGGCCACGTAGTAGAACCCCTCGGCCCCGAGTTGCAGGAGCTCGGACTGGGGATCCCCCGCCTCGATGGGGTCGCTGATGCAGTTGGGGTCGCCCCCCGGGCAGAGTTCGAGCTTGAGCCCCTGGAAGTCCTCGTACCAGATCGGGATGCCCTGGGGCACCATCAGGGTGACCAGGGCGTTGTTCCCGCCCGGGCCCTGGGGCGGGTTGCCCGACACGAAGGCCAGCTCGGCCCCGGCCGGGCCGGCGCCGGCCGCCAGAACGGCCGCCACCGCAAGGGTACCTACCGCGCGTCTCATGCCTCTCCTCCTTTCGGGTTCTTTCCGGGCCACCCCCGGAACCGTTGGGGAATCCTTCCTGTGGGTCCTGGTCATCGGGGATCCACCGGCGCCGTGACCCGGGCGCCGATCGCCGACTCCACGGCCACCGAGCCGGACGTGTCGGGCAGGGCCGGCACCGGCGCCGTGAGCCGCCAGGTGCCGTCGGGCCGGACCTCGGCGGTGCCGAGCACCGGCGCCGCGATCCCTGTGCCGTTTTTCACGGTGATCGTGTGGGGCGGCGGGATCGAGGTGGAACCCTGCACGTCCCACCGGAGCAGCTTCGGCCGGAACACCGCCCGGTCCACCCGGAGGTCCTCCACGGTCACGGTCACCGTGGCCGGGGCCGAGAGGAGCCCGCCGGTGTCCTGGACCACGTACTGGAACGTGTCGTCCCCCACGAACCCCGCGGGCGGGGTGTAACGCACCTGGGCCCGGCCGGCCCCCACGTCCACCAGGATCTCGGCCAGACCGCCCTGGGTCGTGGCGATCGACCGGGCGAGCGCCCCGGTCCCCGGGGTCACCAGGGCCACGGCGTCGGGGGCGATGGTGTGCACGTTGGTGTTGGTCGGATTCAGGGGGTTCAGGGGGTCGGCCGGGTCCCGGGCCAGGGGGTCCGTGTCGTTCGCGAGCACGTCCACCGTGACCGGCTGGTCCACGGCCGTGCCGGCCGCGTCGTCCGCGGCCACCGGCGCCAGGTTCGGCGCCTCGTTGAACACCTTGCCCATGACCACGAACCGGTCGAGCCGGATCGTGTTGGAGCCGTTCGCATGGTCGAGGAACAGGAAGTCGGCCGGCGTGTTCGCGTTGGGCACGAACTCGATCTGGAAGAAGTTGGCCGGCACCCCGGGAGCGCCCACCGGGTCGGGCACGATGGGGCTCCCCTCGATGGGCTGCTCCACGGGCGCCGTGAGCCCCGTGGCCGGGTCGAGGAAGAACGGCACGGCCAGGTACACGTCGCCGCCCAGGTTCACCCGGGGATTCCCCTGCCAGGTGAGGAACGGCCCGATGCTCCGGTGGGGCCCGAGGTCGTCCACCCGGGGCACGGGGTCGCCCGGGAGCTCGGGCGCGCCGGGTCCGTCGGCCAGGGCCGCCAGGAAGTTCCCCACGTCCAGGATGCCGACGTCCTGGGACTCGTTGATGGCTCGTTCGACGCCGGGGACCACCTCGGTCACGTCGTAGGTGACCCGGCCGAAGGGGTGGGTCACGATGTAGGTCCCCGGCACGGGCGCCGTGATCCGGATCCGGATCCGGGCGAACACCACCTGCTGGCCGTCCTGGACGAACTCGTTGGCGAAGGCCGCCTCCAGGGCCAGCACCAGGAGGGCCGTGCCGCTCCGCGGAAGCCCGGTGGCCGGGTCCGGGGTGCCGGCGAACGAGGTGGCCGCCTCCGCGGCCCAGTAGAAGGCCTCGACCCCGAAGTTGAACGGGAACGAGATGGGGTTGCCCGGAAACGGCTCCTCGGTGAGGCAGGGCAGCACCGTGGTGCCGGCCGGGAGCACCGAGGCGTCGGGGAGCACCAGGTCCTGGTCCAGAACCTTGTCCTGGTCGAGGCACAGGGCGAGCTTCAGCCCGTTCGTGTCCGCGTACCACAGGGGAAAGCCGTTTCCGATGCTCACGGGGCCCACGGCCTGGAGGGCCGCCGTGGCCGGCGCGGCGAGCATCAGGGTCAGGGCGACGAGCGCGAACCGTCTCACGGGATGCCTCCTACCGGAAGTGGAAATCGGGGGTGCCGTCCCACAGGAACGGCCGCACCGGGTCGAGCCCCTCGGCGGCCCGGCCGCCGGCGCCCACGGCCGGGATCTCCACGAGCCGTGGCGCCAGGGTCTCGCCCCGGTGGCGCCGGGGATCGCCCTCGGGCCGGGGCAGGTGGCCGTCGGGCACCAGGAGCTGGGGGTGGTCGAAGGGCGCCATCTCCCAGCGCACCCGCTCGTCGGTGAGGGCGAGCATGAAGTCCACCAGGGCGTCCTGCTTGGCCTCGTCGCCCACCAGGGCGTTGAGCCGCCGGATCACCGGGTCGAGGTCGGCGAAGTTCTGCTCGAAGAAGTCGCCGCCCCGCACGTAGAACTCCACCACCTGCTTGAGGGTGGCCATGCCCCCGTTGTGGAAGTAGGGGCCCGTGAGCTCCACGTTCCGCAGGCCCGGCACCTTGAACGCGCCGTCCACGGCCACCCGGGGGATCGTGGTGGGGGGGCAGATTACGGGCGTGGGCTGGGCGAAGGGGTCGGGGATGCAGCCGGGCGACGGGATGAACCGGGTGTCGAAGTTCACCACGCCGATCGTCTCGTCTCCGGTGACCAGGCCGGCCTGGATCACGGCCTGGCGGGAGAACGACAGCGGGCTTCCGAACGGGGTCACCCCGCCCCGGCCGATGTCCTCGGCCGTGGGCCTAACCCCGATGTTGTAGAACCCGATGTCGTAGTTGGCGAGCTGGCCGTCGGCCATGGGCATCACCTCAATGAGGCCCGCCTCGTCGGGCGCCAGGAGCTGGGTGATCGAGGCCGCCGTGAGCTCGGGGCCGATGTGGCAGTCGCCACACCCGATGCCTCCACCGAAGAAGATGTTCATGCCCTCCTGCTGACGGGGGGTCATGGCCGCGGGGTCGCCCTTCAGGAACCGGTCGAAGGGGGTGTCGTCGGAGACCAGGGTGGACTCGTACATCTGGATCGCCAGGCCCCAGAACAGGGAGAAGTTGGCCTCCATCTGGGTGAACTGGTCCGGGTCGGCCGGGTCGGCCGGGCCGTCGGCCACGGCCCAGGACCCGTCGGGGTTGCGCACCAGGTGCTGGGAGGTGTTGGCCCAGAACCGGGGGTGGAACGCGGCCTCGATGAGCTCCCGGTAGGTCACGGCCAGGCCCTTGGCGTCCCGGTCGCCGGTGAGCCGGGAGTTGGCCAGGGGCCCGAGCACGCTGTCGTCCGGGTGGACCTTCTGCTTGGCCAGCGGGGTGAGGGAGAGGATCTTCCGGCCCAGCTCGGGGAAGCTCCGGCCGGCCCAGCTCATCTCCACGTCGCTCAGGGGCGGCCCCACGGCCTGGGAGGCCAGGGACGAGTTGGAAAGGAGCATGAGCTCCGGCGCCAGCCCGGCGCCGTCGTCCACCCACACCCGGGCGTCGGGGTTCTGGGGGCCGAAGGGGTCCACCCCGTTGAAGAAGTGGTTGGCCCGGCCGTCCAGGAAGTTGGCGAAGTTGAACACGGCGTTGATCACCGAGGGGGTGTTCCGGCCCGTGACCTGGCGGACGTTGCGGCGCAGGTGGGTGAACCGGGTGTCCTTGCGGCGGTCGCCGGCGTCCCGGTCGCTCCCAGGGTTCACGGCCCGGAAGCCCCGCATGGGCACGCCCTGGGCCCCCACCACGTCGTCCGAGTCGAACAACACCGTGGAGACCCCGGGGAACGCCGGGTCGGTGGGCCGGGTCTCCTCGTCGGAGAGCTTGCGGAACGGGAAATCAACGAGCCGCACCGGGCCGTTGGGCCGGGTCACGTCGAAGACCCCGTCGGCCCCGGGGCTCACGGTGTTCCGGGTGCGGCTGTCGGTGCCGGCGTGGAAGTGGCAGGTGGCGCAGGCCACAAGGCCGTCGCTCCCGGTCTGCATGTCCCAGAAGAAGGCCTTGCCGAGCTGGATCGCCGTGGCCTCGGCCCCGGGCGGGATGATCTCGGCCAGATCGTGGGTGCCCCCTTCGGATTTCCCGGGGATCGCCTCCTTGGTGGGCCGGGGGATCTCCACCTGGTCCAGGGACACGGGCAGGGCCGCCCCCGCGACGCCCGGAAGGGCGAGGCTTGCGGCCGCGAGCGCCGTGGCCAGGCGGCGGAGGCGCGTAAGGTGGGTTCGTCGGTCCATGGGGATCTCCCGGCCGGCGGCGGCCGCCGGCCTTTGGGTGGGTTCGGTCCTTGCGTCCTCCAGTCTGCACCGGCCCGGAGGGACGGCCATGGGGGGATCCCCCCGTTTCGGGGTGGGGGATCCCCCGGGCCGGATCACTCGATGATGATCTTCGTGTCCAAGAACCCCGTGCGGGGCGGGTTGGGGTCGGAGGTGCGCACGTGCCAGTCGTAGAAATCGATGTGCACGTCGTACTCGCCGGTGGCGACGTTTCGGGTGTCGATCAGCAGGTCCCACCGCCGGGCCGTGGTGAGCTCGAAGGGGGTGTTGGCCGGCACGGTGAAGGGCTCGGAGTACTGCATGAAGGGTCCGAACCCCAGGGTGCGGCCGTCCACCCCGATCACCTCCACCGGCAGCCCGAAGGTGTAGCGTTGGGTGTTGTACCCGGCGTGGAGGAGCCGGATCAGGACCACCTCGCCCCGCCGCACCCGCACGGCGGCCCCGTCCTCGCCGAAGGGGTTTCCGGGGATGCCGGGCTGGGTCCACTCGTTGGCGATGCCCGAGATCAGGAAGATATCTGGGTCGAAGGCGTGCATGCCGATGTTCGTGGCCCCGGTCGGGTTCCCCAGGCCGTCGGTGTTGTAGAAGGGGCACACGATGCCGGCCGAATGGCCGAAGTTGGCGAGCATCACGGTGCGCCACTCCACGTCGATCTCGTCCACGGCCCACAGGACCTCCCGGTCGTAGTCCAGAAGGCCGTCCCGGTACCGGATGGTGCCGGGACCGCCGTCGGCGAAGGGGGCGCCCGAGACGTCGGGGTCCACGATCAAGAACCCGTACATGCCCATCTCGAAGTGGAGCGCCGTGTTCTTGTGGCAGTGGTAGAGGTAGGTGCCGGCCTCGGCCGCCCGCCACTGGTAGCGGTAGACCGGATTTCCCACCTCGAAGGTGATGTGGCCCACGCCGTCGTTCATGGCCGTGGGCTCGATGGCGTGCATGTGGATCGTGTGGGTGTTGAGCCGGGTGGAGAGCTCGGTGTGGACGAGCTCCCCCTCCCGGGCCCGCAGGGTGGCCGAGGGCCAGGTGAGGGGCGCGGCCGGGAGCACGGTGCCGTCGGAGAGCGTGGTGCCCTGGTCCTCGAACGGCCAGACCTCCACCGTGCTGATGCCCTTCGCGGCCTGCACGCTGGGGGGCACCGGGAGCGCGAACGAGATCGGGCCCTGGCGGGAGAGCACCCGGTCGGGGGCCACCCGCTCGGGGGTGGGGAGCACGAGGGGCTCGAGGGTCACGGGGTCGAGCTGGAACGCCGGGTTCAGCGCCGGGTTCACGAGCTCGGGCACGATGAGGTTCAGGCTGCGGTCCATGGTCTCGCCGCCCGGGATGAGCACCGTGCGGGCCGCGAGGTCGTCGCTCGCCGGAATCGCGCAGGCGTGCTGCTCGAACATGACCAGCGCGTTGGGGTCCACGGCCTGGCCGTTCAGGCCGAACAGCCGGTCGGCGTTGAGGGCCTCGGGGAAGCCCAGGTCTCTTCGGATCACGTCGGTGATCGCCATGGCGGGGTACCTCCTCCTCTAGAGCGGTTCGGAACCGGTTTCGTACGGGCCGCCGGGGCCGGTCAGCGCGGGTCGAGCCGCACGGCCGGGGCCTCCCGGGCGTAGAGCTCGATCTCGCCCTCGAAGTGCGGCGTGGCCGCCCGCCAGGGGATGCCCGACGGCGGCGTGGCCGGCAGGGGCGCCCGTAGGCTCACCATGCGGGTCACGGCCGCGGCCGGGGCCCGGCCGCGGAACCACCAGGTGCCGTCGTTCTGGACCACGGCCTCCCCGATCTTGGGCCCGGTGAAGTCGGGCCCGGCGAAGATCTCGATCACCTGGTCGCGGCCGCCCGAGTAGGCGCCCTCGAGCAGAATCCGGTTGAACCGCATCCGGATCTCGGCCCGGTCCACCTGGATCACGCCGTTCAGGCCCGGCACGGTCTCGAGTTCCTGGCGCCGGTTCGCGCCCCGCACGTCCACGGCCCAGCGCATGTCGATGTCGCCCGTGATCTCCCAGTGGGTCACCAGGCCCTGGGGGTAGTTGCCCCCGGCGATGGTCTGGGAGGGCTCGTTGTGGCAGTGCATGGGGTAGACGTGGGGGTAGGGCTCCTCCAGGGCGGGCCAGGCCTTGCCCGCCTTGGCCCGGAGGTCGTCGCTGTGGAGCCGGGCCTGGCGGTCGGCCAGGGTGAGCGCCGCGTTGGCGAGGTCGATGTCCGCGTCCTTGGGCACGTCGGGGGGCAGGATGAACGGCAGGAGCCAGTCCATCCGGTCGCCCGGTTGCATGCTGTGGGTGTCGATCCAGTGGAGGTTGTTGTAGACCTGGAAGTTCTGGGGGAGGTTCCCGTCCTCCCAGAACGGAACGCCCGTGACGTCCGTGCGGCCGAAGGTGTTGTTCTTGGCCAGGAGGTACACGTGGTTTCCGTGGATGTGGGGCGAGTGGCGCACCATGCCGGCGTTGGCGATGCGCACGAGGGCGGGTTGCCCCACGTTCCCGTGGATCAAGATGTCGGGGCCGTGGGACGAGAAGTACCCGGACCGGCCGTTGATGGTGAAGTACGAGGCCCGGTAGGCGGCCTGGAAGTCGGTGCCGGGCAGGTCGTGGTTCGCCCGCACCATCTCGTGCACCCCGGGATCGGCCGTGCCGAACACCCAGATCCATTGGCGCCGGGGGTCCCAGGGGTGGCCCGGGAAGTGGTCGGAGCCCTTGCCCGGCCTCCAGTTCTTGGTGCCCAGGTGGTCGAAGAGGGCCTGCACGTTCGCGGGCGGGTTGGTGTAGGGGGTGTTCCCCCGCCGGGGCATCACCACGAGCACTCCGTGGAGCCCCATGGCCCGGTTCACCGGGTGGTTCAGGGGGTCGAGGTACAGGTAGGTGCCCGCGGCCGGGGCCTGGAACGAGAGGCTGACGGTCTGGCCCAGGGGGATCGGGTCGGTCTCGACGATGCCGGGGATTGCGAAGGCGTGCTGGGCCCCGTGGTTCGAGGGGAACGCGTTGGTGATCTCGAGGCGCACCGGGTCGCCCTCCACGGCGAAAATGACGGGCCCCGGGATCCGCAGCGTGCCGTCGGGGTCGCGAAAGGCCCAGTGGTAGATCCGGACGCCGTCCACCATCTCCATCATGGCCTCTTCCATGGCGAGCCTGAGGGTGCCCACCGCCTCCACCCCGCCGGTCTGGGCCTCGGCCATGCGGCGGAAGTACCAGGGGATGCCGCCCATGGCCCCCACGGCGTAGGCGGCCAGGCTGCAGGCCCCGTAGTGCAGGAACTGCCTTCGGTTCAGGGAATGGCTCACGGTGTGTCCCTCCTGGCTCGTTGCGGCGCGTCTCCACGGCCGGAAGAGCCCGCCAGGGGTTTCGGGGATGTCAAATTCGGGGTTCCGCCCGGGCCCGCCCGAAGATCTCCCGCAGGGGTTCCGGGCCCATGGCGTCCTTTCCCACGCACCGGTCGGCCCCGCACCCGAGGGCCCGCTCCCGGTACTCCTCCGCGTCGTAGGCCGTGCACACGAGCACGCAGGCCTCCGGGTTCCGGGCCCGGACCTCGGTCACGAGGTCGAGCCCGGTGCCGTCGGGAAGCCGCACGTCGAGGATCGCCACGTCGGGGGCCCACCCGGCCAGCACCGCCCGGCCGGCCGCGAGGGTCTCGGCCTCCCGGATCTCCAGATCGGGGCAGATCATGGCGAGTTCGGCCCGGAGCACCTCGCGGTAGAGATCGGAGTCCTCGACCACGAGGACCCGAAGGGGGCGGGGCATGGGGGCTCCTTTCCGGACGGGGCGACTCGGCTTCACCGCCATAAGACCCGAAACGGGGCGGATGGGCCATGGGGGCTTCCCCCCGTTGGGGGAGGGGGGAGCCCCCCAAACCGCGGGCCCTTGCGGCCCGGGGTCGGGCGCGGATAGCATGGCGGTGGCGAGGTTGCGGCCCGGAAGCCGCTCCCCAAGGGGGGGCAGGCGATGGCGCCGGAACGCAAGAGGACTTGAGCCGCCAGGTCGCCCAGCCGAAGATGCAAGGAGGCTGGAACCCCGGCCGGCCTACGCTTCCCGGCCTCCCAGCGTCCTAGCTTCCAGCGGCCAACTCACCGGAGGTTTCCATGCCCGTCAGGGTGCTGATCGCCGAGGACCACGCGATCGTGAGGGAGGGGCTCAAGGCCGTGTTCTCGGCCGAGGAGGAGTTCGAGGTGGTGGCCGAGGCCCAGGACGGCCGGGAGGCCGTGCGCCGGTGCGAAACCGTCCAGCCCGACCTCGTGCTCATGGATCTCACCATGCCCCGGCTGAGCGGGATCGAGGCGATCCGGGAGGTGCGGCGGGTGTGCCCCCGGGCCAAGGTGCTCGTGCTCACGGTGCACCGGGCCGAGGAGTACGTGTTCGAGGCCCTCCGGGCGGGGGCAGACGGGTACGCCCTCAAGGAGGCCCCGGCCGACGAGGTGGTCCGGGCCGCCCGGGCGGTGCTGGGGGGCGGCCGCTACCTCTCCCCCGAGGTCTCGGCCGTTGTGGTGGACGGGTATCTGGCGGGGGGCGGAGGCCAGCCCCGGTCGCGGTTCGACGAACTGACGGACCGGGAGCGGGAGGTGTTCCAGCTCGTGGCCGAGGGCCACACCACCCCGCAGATCGCCGACATCCTGTGCCTGAGCCCCAAAACCGTGGAGAAGCACCGCGCGAGCCTGATGAAAAAGCTCGGGCTCGCCAACGTGCAGGCCCTCACGGCCTACGCCCTGGAGCGGGGGCTCATCCGCCGGCCCTGACCCCGGGCCAGCGCACCTCGACCCGGGTGCCCCGGCCCGGTTCCGCGTCGAGCACCAGCTCCCCCCCCGACAGCCGGGCCCGCTCGGCCATGCTCCGAAGGCCGAACCCGCCGTTCACCCCCTTGTCCCCGGGCCGGAACCCCCTCCCATCGTCGGCCACGACCAGGGTGAGGGGGCCGCATTCGAGGGCGATCTCCACGGTGCGGGCCCCGGCGTGGCGAAGGGCGTTGGTGAGGGCCTCCTGGGCGATCCGGAACGCGGCCGTGGCCACGGCCGGCGGAACGGGCGTCTCGCAGGGCTCGATGCGGGTGACGATCTCCACGCCGGGGTTCGTGTCGCGCACCGTGCGGGCGAGCCACTGGAGGGCGGCGCCGAGCCCCAGGTCGTCGAGCACGGCGGGCCTCAGGTCCATGGCCATGCGCCGCACCTCCTCCACGGCCTCCTGGACCTTGGGCGAGATGGCCTGGAGGGTCGCGAGCGACGCCTCGCCCGTGCCCCGCTGGAACTGGCGCACCGCGTTTTCCACCGCGAACTTGATGGCCGTGAGGGCCTGGCCCACCCCGTCGTGGAGTTCCCGGGCGATCCGGGCCCGTTCGGCCTCCTGGGCCTCCAGGAGCCGGGCCGGGAGCCGCCGGAGTTCCTCCTCGGCCCGGCGGCGTTCCGTGATGTCCACGGCGTGGCCCAGGACCGCGGGTTCCCCCCGGTACGTGGTGAGCCCGTTGGCCAGGCTGATCCACCGGGCCTCCCCCCCGGCCGCGACGATGCGGATCTCCACCCGGTCGGGCACCTCCCTTCCTTCGATCCTGCGGCGGAACAGGTTGCGGGCCTCCTCGAGGTCGTCGGGGTGCACGAACGAGAACGCGTCCGAACCCGGTAGCCCGTCCCGGGGCCGGCCGAGCATCCGGGCCAGGGCCTCGTTGGCGTAGGCCAACCGTCCGCCGGCGTCCAGGATGAACACCCCGGCCTGGGCCTTCTCCACCAGCGTCGCGTACTTCGCCTCCGACTCCCGCAGGGCCCGGGTGGCCTCTTTGAGGGCCGAGATGTCGGTGCTCACCGTGACCAGCCCGGCCAGGTGCCCGTCGTCGGCGTGGACCGGCGAGCAGATGAGGAGCGCCGGGAACGGGGTGCCGTCGCGGCGGCGGGCCTCCACCTCGCCCGACCAGCTCTCCCCGGCCCGGAGCCGAGGCAGGAGCCCCTCCTCGTGACACTCGGCCGGGCCCACGAGCCCGAGCTCCTCCAGGGTGCGGCCCACGGCCTCGGCCTCGGACCACCCGTAGAGCACCTCGGCGTACCGGTTCCAGTAGGTGATGCGGCCGTCGGGCTTGGTGGCCACCACGGCCTGTTCCACGGCGTCGAGCAGCCGGGCCCGGAACGCGGCCCGGGCCTGGGCCCGCCGCAGGGCCTCCACCTGCTCCTCCAGCGCCCGGTTCAGGGCCTCCAGTTCGGCGGTGCGCTCCTCGACCCGGCGTTCGAGCTCCGTGTTGGCCCGGCGGAGGTCCCGCTCGGCCTCGTGCCGGGCCAAGACCTCGCGCCGGAGGGGCCGGAACAGGGAGAGATAGAGGAACGGGGTGAGCAGGAGGGCCAGGAGCCCGGCGTCGAGGAACACCTCGGCCACCGGCGAGATGCCCCGGGTGTGCTCGAGCCACTCCACCAGGGTCATGACCAGGGCCTCGGCCGCGAACGCGCCGAGGAGGGTCACGAGGAACAGGCGGGCCGGCGGCCAAGTCTTGTGCGGCGGCATGGGGAATCCTGGTGCAGGGGCGAAGCGGGTTGTCCCCGGAAGGGTACCGGGATGGGGGCCGGTGTCCAGCGGCGGAAACGAAATCCCCCCGGGCCCCAAGGGGCCCGGGGGGCGGAACCCGCTCTACGGGCAGTCGATGGAGAAGTCGTCGAACTTGGCGGTGGCCAGTTTGTTGTTGTGGTGGGCCGTGACGGCAAGGCCGACGTAGACGTCGCCGGACATCGGCACCGTCAGGGAAGCGGGGGAGCCCCCGTTCATGTACTGGGAGAAGGTTGTACCGTCGGTGGAGTAGTACGCGGTGAAGGTGTTCCCGACTTTCCGAAGCCGCAGCCAGTACGGGAAGGCAACGGAAAGGGTGTCACCAGTACCGGTCGCCGAACCGCCGGCGGTGAGGCGCCCCTGGAGTCGCTGGTTCTTGTTTGTGGGTGTCGCGAACAGGTCTACGAACGCCGCGTCGGGATCGAGGCTGTCACGCACCATAATGCCGGCCTTGGCCCATGGATTCGTGTTCTCCACCGACAAGACCTTCACGGTGACCACGAAGTCGTCGGACGCGGTGAGTCCCGTGCGGTACACGAAGTGGAACTGATCCGACGTGCCCCAGATGTCCGCGCCGCCTCCCTCCACAGAAAGCGTGCCGCCGCTCTCGGCCACCGAACCCGGCTTGCCCGGGCTTCCGATGTCCTGGCTGGTCCAGGCCGTGTCGAGGGAGCCGTTGTCAAAGTCGTCGGAGGCGGCGACAGAGCAGGTGGCGGGAAGCACCGTGATGTCCACGGAGTCGGTGCATCCCGGCACGCCGCCGTCCGAGGCGGTCACGGTGAGCGTGCCGTCGGAAAGTCCCGTGACCGTCGTCGTGAGCCCTGTGCCAGGGGAAACCGATCCCACCGTGGCGGGGGAGGCCGTCCAGGAGACGGTGCCGGTGTTGAACCGGGCCTCCACCGTGGTGGTCTCGCGCACGTGGATCGTGGAGTCGCCGGTGACGTTGACCTCGAGGGTGCAGGGAATGGCATTGATCTGGACCGTGGCCGTGTCGGCGCATCCCGCGTCGTCGGTCGCGGTGAAGGTGACCGTGCCGGCTGCGGCCGATGTGAAACTGACGGAATCCCCTGTGTCGGAGTCCGGGTCCACCAGCGTGTCGTCGTCCGGGGTCCAGGTCACGGTGCCGTAACCGCCTGTGGCGGTGAGCACGATGTCGTCCCCCACGGTCACCGAGGCCGGGGCCGACGAGATGTAAAGACCGCAGTTCACGCTGAGGAGCGTGTCGTCGGTCCAGCCGGGACACGTCCCGCTGGTTTCGGTGGCGGTGATCACGGCGGTGCCCTTGCCTACTCCGTGGGCTATCCCCACGGCCGGGTCAATCGTGGCCACCGAGGTGTCGCTGGAGCTCCACTCGAACGTCACCCCGGCCGGGGTGTTGAGCACCGCGAAGGACTGCATATCGCCCGTGGCAATGGAGGGGTTCTGGGGGGAGATGGTCATGCGGTCGCAGGGGTCGGTGACCTCGATCGTGGCCCAGGCAAAGCAGTTGTTGGCATCCACGGCTTTGATGCGGGTCACCCCGATCGCCTTGGCCGTGACGAGCCCGGAGGCGTTCACCGAGGCGATGGCGCTGTTTTCGCTCGTCCACTGCACCGTGCCGTCGGCGTTCAGCGCGGTGAGCCCCAGGGTGTCGCCGAGATCGATCGCTACGACCGACGGGGAGATCTCCAGCGTGCAGCAGGCGATGCACAGTTCCTCGTTCTCGCCGCTCTGGTTCAGGGTGTAGTTGTACCAGATCTCGGGGGTGCCGTTGCCCGAGTATCCCCGTTCGGCCGTGATGGCTCCGAAGATCGAGGGGCTCCCCGAGAACTCCGCCGCCCCGTCCAGGTAGATGCCGCCGTTGATGTTGATGGACGAGAGGGTCACGGCGTGCCGGTCCCCGCCCGGGTCGGGCCGGATCGGCAGGTCATCCTCCGTGATCGGGAAGGCGGGATCCAATACGTACCCGTACTCCGTGTCCAGTTCGGGCGGGGTCTTGACGTTCAGGTTGAACCCGCCCCCCCCGCCGGCGAAGTCCACGGAACCGGCGATGTAGATGACGCCCTCGGTGTAGAAGTTGTTCCCGAGCCGGAAGCTCGGCAGGTCGGTCAGAGCCGCGCTGTCGATCTCCGCTCCCGTTTTGGACGGCGGGGCCGTGGTGGTGCCGAAGGTGTCGATGAAAATGTACTCGCCGTCGTGGTACGCGTTGGGCAGGCCCGGCCCGGGCAGGTCGAGCAGGGTCTGAAGATCGGAGACCGTGACGTTGGTGGCGGGATTGCGCAGTTGCCCCCCGGGCAGGGTGTACCAGTACACGCCCCTCTGCTGGGCCAGGGCCTTCATGGTGTCGTAGTCGAGTTCCCGAAGCATCTCGCTGATCTTTTCGTAGGAGATGTTCCGGAAATAGTTCCCGTAGATGTCCCCCAGAAAATCCCCCTCGTTCCCCGCGAGGAACGGCCGGTCGAGGTCGTCGGGGTTGCTGTTGGGCACGGGGGCGCCGCTGCGCTGGATGAAGTTGCCGCCGGATCCGTCCACCGTTTTCCCGGCGTAGAGGTCGAAGAACCGGTCGGAGTTCTTGGAGCCGGTGTACTTGTTCCCGTTCAGAGCGGCGGTGGCGCTCTTCTCGATGAACTTGGGCGTGGAAGCCAGTTCCACGTCCCCCCGGATCACCACGTCGCCCCAGTGGACCTTGAAGTTCCCGTCCCAGCTTCCGCCGCCGCCCGAGGTGATGGCGTTGGGGAAGCAGATGGGCAGGGCCGGCGCGAACCTCGCGGCCGCGCTGCAGGTGTCGTTGCTGTCCACCGGATCCGTGTACTTGGCACGTACAAGAACCGGAGACCCGGGAGGATACGTCAACACGTCGTCGCCATCCACCGGTGGATCGTGTGCCCCCTTGAATGGTAGGTACCCGTATGTGCCTGTGGTCTGGATCGGCAAAGGGATCTGCTTGAACAATTTGTCCGTGTTGTCCCATTCCAGATCCATTGTCTCTGTGTCGTAACGAACGCCGTTCACCTCCGTCCAGATTTCCACGGCCCCGATAATCGGCCCCGTAGCCGCTTGGCAGTCGTCAACCTCCACCGCTAGTTCGAGCGCATTGGCAGAGCACTGGTCGATAGGTGCTGTTGATGCATCCCTGCGGCACACGTTGCGTCCATTGTCAGTGCCAATTTTTTCCCCAAATGTTTTGCTGCAGTCTTCGCTTGAGGTGTAGATAGTATACAGATTTAGTTTCTCGCATCTTGTTTCGACGGTGACTGTCGCTTGGCACGACCAGCGCGCTTTCGACTTGTTTGGGTAGTAAGCGGTTACAGTATAGGTGTCTCCGCTTATTTGGTTTTCAATATAGAGGTCTGTCGTAAAAGACGTTTCTCCTGCCGCAAACTTGTGGGTAAAGTTGGTGGTCGTAGAAACCGTAGGGTCCCAATACGCTGTTCCGAGGCCGCTCCACGTTACTTCTACCTCAACCGTTTCGTTGCCCTGAAAATTGCATCCGGAAATTTCGACCGGGATCTTTTGTGTGCACGGCGTGGGGTCCTCCTGAAACTCTACGGAACAATCGGCGCAGAAGTCTAAATTGAGTGTCTGATCGATGTCTACCGGAGGGGTTAACGGTGCGAACGACCCGGCCTCGTTCTTCTCAAGCGCAACCCTAATAGACGGGTGTTTCGTTAGCGATCCCGGCGGTATTGTGCACAAGGGTGGCTGGTAGGTGATGTCAAAGCGGTCTCCCGCCGCTTGCGCCTGGGTCATGAATAGCTCGGTGGGGCCAGAAACCACGTCCGCCGAGACCGACTCCAGTGTGCCGTGGTCCGCAGGGTCAACGACCGCCCCGTCGGGTTCCACCCATGCCCGCAGTCGGTAACGCGGGTCGTAGCCTGGTGGGGCGAGGTCGGGAATGGGGTTGTCCACGCAATCGGTCACCCCGACCCAGTCGGTAGCAGCATCCGAGGGGCAATCGGTGAAAGGGGTGGAGCTAAAGTTTGTCGTTAGCCACGAAATCTTGCTTGGCGGCCACGGGATCAACGTGACCGGCGAACCGAACGGGAGCCCGGTCACGCTTGAAAGCCACGCCGGCGGTGTGAGGATCTGCACGTCGATGTTCGTAGGGGCGGTCGTGTCCGGCGTTACGGTGAATGTTTCCCCCGACTGCTCGAAAGCGCCTGAACCGCTCACCGAGCCTTCCACAGTACCGAAGGGAGTTCCTGAACTCGCATCCAGAGCGGTGAACACGACGCCCGGTTGGGGGTCCACCTCGTTGCCGCACGCGTCGTATGCCCGCGCGACAAAGGTAAATGTCTGCGGGTTTTGACATGTATAGATTTCGTCGGCGGACGGGGGGGTTACTGTTACGCTTTTCGAAAGCCCGGGCACGAACCCGATCGGCACCGAGTTGATCAGGGTGAAGCTGGCCGGGCCGGTGGGGCGGCAGTCCACCACGGCCTGGGCCGACACCGCGATCGTCTTGGCCGTGCCCGTGTAGTACACGGTGACCGAGGCGTCGCCGTTGGAGTCGGTGGTGGCGGTGGCCGAAAGGGCCGAACCCCCGCTCACGAACGAGGCGCCCGAGGCGGCCGGCAGGCTGAAGATCACCTCGGCCCCGGCCACCGGGTCGCCGTACTGGTCGGTTACGTTCACCTTGACGTCGGAGCTCGCCGGGCACGCGGGGTTCGTGGGGTCGGCGTTGATGGTGAGCCGGCCGCAGGTGTTGGCGTAGAGGTTCCGGGGGGTGACCCGGGTGGTGAAGGTGCGGCGGCGGTAGCCGTCGGTCACGGTGACGTCCGTCCCGGAGGGGTCGCCGGAGGCGTCGTAGCTCCCCACGGTGCCGGCCGGGTACACGAAGGCGGCCGAGTACCGGGGATCCTCGTTTCGGGTTTTCAGGGTGAGCTCGATCTCGATCGAGCGCACCCGGGCCCGCTCGGTCTCGTCCAGCACATAGGGGGGCGTGGGGTTACTGGGGATCGGGTTTCCGTTGTGGTCGTAGTACCGGAACACCAGGTTCTCGACCCGGGCCGCCACGGCCTCGAACTTCGGGGTGCCCGTGTCGTCGGGGGTGATGCGGTAGAGGGTGTAGGGCGGGCCCGAGAGGGCGAGCGGGATCTCCAGGTCGAAAGCCTCGGTGGCCTCCACCTCGCCGTCGCCGTCCGCGTCGAAGTAGGCGCGCACCGTGCGGCTCGCCTTCGCCACCGCGGGGTCGTCGCCCACCCGCTCGGTGGCCGCGCCCGAGGGCTTGGAGAGGGCATAGGTCACGATCTCGGGGGCCGTGACCACGCCCTTGTCCGACCCGCGGTACGGGTCGTCGTACTGGAGGGTCAGGTAGTGGTCCGAGGCCGCCAGGATCACCTGGCCCCGCATGGACACGGTGGTCCCCACGGTGGGCGCGAAGGCGCCGGTCTGCTGGATGGCCTTGACCATGAGGTCCTCGGCCATGCGGGCCTCCTGCTGGAGCCGGAGCACCTCGTCCTGGGTGGAGTAGGTGCGCTGCTGGGCCACGAAGAACTGGTAGAGCCCGGCCATCAGGATGAGGGCCACGGCCATCGTGACCAGAAGCTCGACCAGGGTGAAACCCCTTCGGTACCGCATGATCCCACCTCCCAAAAGCGGGGCGTTACTCCTCGCGCCAGGCCGCCCGCTCGATGCTGTAGATGCTGGGCACGTAGGGGGGCCAGTAGTTGGGGTCCCGGAAGTTCACGTCCCACCCGAACACCCGCCGGGGCGGTTTGTAGTAGGAACCCAGGCCGTGGGCTGCCGTCGCCTGGTTGCTGAACCACAGATTGATCAGGCACCCCGTGATCCGGCAGTCCACAGAGTCCCCCCATCGTTCGTTGAACCGCACGAAGTTGTGAATCCCGGCCTCCTCGCCGCCCCCTCCCAGCCGGAAGTTGTACCGCCCTGTGAAAATGGCCGTGTTGTAGGCGGTGTCGGTGGCCTGGTAGTCGGTGTAGGTCCAAGATGTCGTGTTGAGTTGCTGGTAGACGTCCGGGTCGTGGCCCCACGCATTGGAAATCAGGATGACGGCGTCGCTCACCACGGCGGAGCCGAAGGCGCCGGGCTCAAAGCTGCCGGAGGTCGCCCCCGGCGCGTTGTAGTCGCCCTCGAGATAGACGGGGTTGTCCGTCACGATGGTCGTGGGCACGACGAATGTCGGATCGCGCTGCCGCTCGACGGCCAGGGTGTTCCCCCTGCGTCGCCCCGCCCGGGAACCGATGAGCTTGACGGCCTGGAGGGCGTTTGCGCCGGTTCCCGAGGCATACCCGCCGCCCGAGAGGGACCGGGACACGTAGATCAGGAGTTTTCGGCCGCTCAGGTCCACGCTGCGGTCGTAGGTGCCGTCCAGGGCGTCGATGTAGTCCCGGTACCAGTACTGCAACCGCTGCACGTCGATGACCGTGAGGTCCACCAGGCGGTTTTCCCGGCCGTCCTTGCGTTCCAGGACGCACGGGTACCGCGGGTTGATGTTGGTGCGGCCGGTGGCCGGGTCGTCGTACACCCCCGCGTTTCCGGCCATGTCGTGGTGGACCGGGGCCTCGGGGCTGTAAACGATGGTCCTCGGGAGCATGGGCACGGTTGTCGCGGGTTCCCCCAGAATGCCGTCGGCGTTGGTGTCGTCCGCCCGTTCCTTGGCGCCGGCTGGCCAGGTGGTGAGGTCCACCACGTCGCCCGTGGGCAGGGCGTAGTTCTCGACCAGGCTCGTGACGTCCTGTTGGGCGCCGCCGTAGGGGGTCAGATACACCTTCAGTTGGCCGCCCTCGACCACGATCTTGATGGCGTCGACCCCCGGCTTCTTGGGCTCGTTGGCCGCCTCCTCGTAGAACCCGTCGCGAACGAGCGACTGGTACGAGGCGCTTGGCATCCGGTCCACCCCGATCCGGACGTGGTGGGTGCCGTCGCTGTCCACGAACCGAGCCTCTTCCGTGGCGGCGTTGGCCGGGGTGATGTCCTTGTCGATGTTCTCGTAGTCGCCCGGGGCGTCGGCCACGGTGTGGAGATTTCGGACCCGCACGAGGACGTCGGCCGATGCGCGGCTTAACGTGCCGCTCGCGGGTGGCGTGGCCGTGACCTGGGCGAGGTACTCGCCCACGTAGATGTTGCCGTGGACCGTGAGCACGTTGGGCGCGTCCGGGGTCGCCGCGCCCGGGGTCGCCGCGCCCTCGCTGAAGTTCCGGAAGGTCAGGGGGTTTCCTGGGGCGAAAAAGAGATTTCCGTTCGTGTGGACCTGGCCCCACGAAATCATCTCGGGCCCAGGGTGCCAGGAGAGGTCGTCCTCGAAGAAGATGTAATACTGGACGAGGGGGGTCTCGAGCACCCGCACGGTCTCGGCCATGGTCTCGCTGCCGAGATCGCCGGTGGCCCGGGCCTCCACCTGGTACTCGTAGGCGAAATGGATGATCTGCTGGTTGTTCTCGACCGTGGTGAACAAAAACGGCTCCGGCTCGGCCCCGGGGTTCGAGGGGTCGAGGGAGTTGAGGACCCGGAACTCGGTGGTGAAGCCGTTGAAGGGGTTGTCGTAGGGGTCCCCCTCCGCGGTGGAGGGCTCGGTCCAGTCCGCCGTGGCCCCCGGGGCGAAGGGGCGCAGCTCGTCCCGAAACGCCGCCATGACCCGTCCCACCCCCACCTCGAGGCCGGCCTCGGCCGCGTAGAAGGCCTCCTTGCTCGTCCGCTGGTTCCGGGCGAGTTGGGTGTCGAGGGTGGCGTTCAGGAGGCTCCCGGCCCCGAGGAGGGACAAAAGCGCCAGGATCACCATGGCCGCCACGAGCACGGTGCCCCGGTCCGACCTCAGTTCGCGTGCGGTTTGCCGGCCTTCCATGGTCACTGCCTCCGGTGGACCAGGCTTTCCAGGTGGACCTTCCGGGTCGTACCGAACCGGTCGGTCCAGGAGCACTCCACCGCGATCCGGGCGAAGTTGGTCTGGCCCGAGATCGTGATCGGCTCCACGGTCCAGACGCGGTCGAGGGTGAACCCCGTGCCCTCCACCGCGACCGTGTCGGTGGCGCCGTACACGCCGTCGCCGGCCGCGCCGTCGCCGTGGGCCCCGTCGTCGTACATGACCTCGTACACCGCGCCGTTCGAGGTCACGAGCTTCGTCCCGCCGTTCGAGCCCGAGAGGAGCCCGGCCACGGTCTTGAGGGTCCCGCCGTCGTCCACCGAGGTGAACGCGGGGTTCGTGCTGATCAGGTAGTCGAAGTCGAACACGCTGAACCGGTCGCCCCGCTCCGAGGTGGCGTAAGAGCGGAGTTGCTCCATCTTCTCCTGGGCCGCCACCGTGGCCTCCGACAGGAGGTGGCTGTAGGAGTTCGCCCGCACGTAGGTGATGCTCATCTTGGCCACGGCCAGGAGTCCAATGGCCAGGACCACCAGGGCCACCAGGGTCTCGACCAGGGTGAACCCCTCGTCCGCGCGTCCCACCGTCCGAACGTCCGAACGGGCCCCCATCACATCTCCTCCCACGACGAAGAGGCCGTGTCGTAGCGGTACAGGATCACCTGGCCGGCCCGGGTCACCTCCACGGCCCGGAGGCGGTCGTTCCGGACGCTCTTGTCGGCCGAGGGCATGAGATAGAAGGCCCCGGGCTGGGTCAGGAGACCGTTGGGCAGGAAGGTCGCCCGGCCGTTCGGGAAGGTGACGGCCGAGGTGAGGGTGGTTCCGTCCACCCCGGTTACGCTATTGTAATCGAGCTTCACGTTGGGGAACTCGGTGGCGAGCGCGATCGTTTTGACCACGGTGTTCGTGGTGGACCAGTCGTTGTCGTCGTCCTCGTACACCGTGATCGTCTGGGCGGTGCCGGCGTCGAACACCACGTGGTGGGTGTGGTTTTTGGCGATGGCCCGCATCCGGGCCAGGTTCATCTCGGTGGCGAGCGCCTTGGCGGCCCGGTTCACCCGGTAGGTGGGGATGGTCTTCAGGATGCCCGGGGTCACGACGAGCCCCAGGATGCCGATGACGGCGATGGTGATC
>NZ_BAAHFQ010000039.1:0-25136 GCF_054681715.1 Deferrisoma sp. | reverse complement strand
ACCACGCGATGCCTCATCCGCGAACGAGCAAGAAGTGGTAGGCACGGGCGGGATTGAACCGCCGACCCCCTGCGTGTCGGGCAGGTGCTCTCCCACTGAGCTACGTGCCTACAAGCGGGTCTCGCTGCGTTCGGGCCGCGCAGGCGGCCGGAAGGCGCTTCTTTTACCAGCCCCTCCGCCGCGGTGTCAACGCAAAAGAGCGGCCGGTCACGGCCGGAACACCTGGAGCGACACCTCCTTGGCCCCGCCCGCCACCCGCTGCCGCCCCACCTCCCGGAACCCCAGGGCCGTGTGGAACTTGCGGGAGGCCTCGTTGGGGGGATCCACCGTGTATTCGCAGCCCACGACCCCGGTTCCCCGCGCCGCGAGCGCCCGGAAGAGATCCTCGTAGAGCAACCGCCCCACCCCGCGCCCCCTCGCCTCGGGCGCCACCACCACCCGGTCAATGTAGACGAAGGTGGGATACCGGGCCGCGAACCACTCGTAGTTGGGGTTCCGGTAGGGCTGCCCCTCGGCCAGGGCGAGGAGGAACCCGACCACCCGGCCTGCACTCTCTGCGACCCGGTGGTGACAGCTCAGATCATGGAGGCGTTGGAGCCCGGCCCAATCGAGCGGGCTCGTCACCGCGACGACGCCGCGGTTGAGCTCGAGAATGCGCGGAAAATCGGCAACATCGGCGTCCCGCACCACAGGGCTCCCCATTCCCATCACCCTCGGTAGAACCGGATGCCCCGGTAGTAGCAGCAGTTGGGCTCGGAGAGGTCGTTGAAGAAGGTGCGCACCTCGCCGTCCTCGAACCGGATGCGCACCAGGGCCGGCCCGCCCTCCAGGCTCGAGGTGCGAAGCTCCACCACCCGGCCCACCCCCCAGGCCTTGCAGTCCCGGTGGACCACCAGGTCCCCCACTTTCAGAAAGAGGCGTTTCGGCATCGCGATTCCAAGAGACTTCGGCTAGGCGGCTGGGCTGCTTGGCAGCTAGGCGGCTAAGAACATTCGGGATTCCAGCGTCATCGCGCCGGCCAATCCGTCGGAGCGGCTGCCGTATCGGGGGCCAGAATTCAGAGGTCAGAGAACCCCTGCTTTCTGTCGTCTCGCCACGGACCCCTGACACGGGCGCCGGCGCCGACCCCCCAAAGGCTTTCCGCCGCTTAGCCGCCTAGCCGCCTAGCCGCCTAGCCGCCTAGCCGCCTAGCCGCCTCGCCGCCTCGCCGCCCAGCCGCCCAGCCGCCCAGCCGCAAGGATACGGCACGCTCGCGGCGCCGTCCAACCCGGTCAGCCGAGGGGCAGGGCCGTCCGTTTGAGCACGGTCCGCAGCGCGAACGACGAGAGCACTCGGGCCACGCCCGGAAGCCGGGTCAGGCGGTCGTGAACCCGCTCGTAGTCGGCCAACCCTCCCACCGCGACGCGCACGAGGTAGTCCACGTCTCCGCTCATGAGGTAGCACTCCATCACCTCGGGCACCTCCCGGATGGCCCGTTCGAACCGCTCGAGGGCGTCCCGCTGTTGGCCGTGGAGCGAGACCCGCACGAACACGGTGCCCGCCTTCCCCACGGCCTCGGGCCGCAGGATCGCCACGTACCGGTCGATGACGCCCGCCTCCTCGAGCCGCCGCACCCGCCGCAGGCACGCCGACTCCGAGAACCCCACCCGCCTGGCCAACTGGGCGTTGGTGATGCGGCCGTCCGATTGGAGTTCCCGCAGGATCGCGCGGTCCAGGTGGTCCAGGTCCACCTGCGCAGATTCTTGCATCTCACGTCCTCTTTTTCACGGGTTCCGTCACAAGATCGCTTCGGACAGCCCCACTTTGCAAGCACATTGCGCAAGAAACAACGTATTCTTCTCCCAAGTCGAGAGGTTCCATTCCCAGCCCAGGAGGCCGCCATGAGGATCGGGGTACCCAAGGAGATCAAGAACCGGGAGTTTCGCGTGGGGCTCACCCCCGCCGCCGTGCGGGAGCTCACGGCCCGGGGGCACGAGGTGTCGGTGGAAACCGGCGCCGGGGCGGCCATCGGGTTCCCGGACGAGGCCTACGAGGCCGCCGGCGCCCGGATCCTCGCCACGCCGGGGGAGGTGTTCGCCCAGGCCGACCTGGTCGTCAAGGTCAAGGAGCCCCAGCCCGGGGAGGTGGCGCTCCTGCGGGAGGGCCAGATCTTGTTCACGTACCTCCACCTGGCCCCCGATCCCGAGCAGACCCGGGGCCTTCTGGCGTCGGGCTGCACGGCCGTGGCGTACGAAACCGTGACCGATCCGGCCGGTCGGCTGCCCCTTTTGGCTCCCATGTCGGAGGTGGCCGGCCGGCTCTCGGTCCAGGCGGGCGCCCGGGCCCTCGAGATGGCCCAGGGCGGCCGGGGGGTGCTCCTCGGCGGGGTCCCGGGGGTGGAGCCGGCCCGGGTGGTGGTGATCGGCGGGGGTGTGGTGGGCACCAACGCGGCGCGGGTGGCCGCCGGCATGGGGGCCGACGTCACGGTGCTCGACCGGTCGGTGGAGCGGCTGCACCAACTGGACGACCTCTTTGCCGGCCGGGTGCGCACGATCTACTCCACGACCGAGGCCATCGAGCGGCTCGTCACGTCCGCCGACCTCGTGATCGGCGCCGTGCTCGTGCCGGGGGCGGCCGCCCCCAAGCTCGTCTCGCGGGACCTCGTGGCCGCGATGCCCCGGGGCTCCGTGCTCGTGGACGTGGCCATCGACCAGGGCGGCTGCTTCGCCACCTCCCGGCCCACCACCCACGACGACCCGACTTACGTGGTGGACGGGGTGGTCCACTACTGCGTGGCCAACATGCCCGGCGCCGTGGCCCGCACCTCCACCCTGGCCCTGGTCCAGTCCACCCTGCCCTACGTCATCGCCCTGGCAGAAAAGGGCCTCGGGGCCGTGCGGGAGGATGCCGGGTTCCGAAACGGGCTCAACGTGCACCGGGGCCGGGTGACCCACCCCGCGGTGGCCGAGGCCCACGGGCTGGAGTACGTGCCCCCGGAGGTCGCGCTCGCATCCTGACGGAACGCCCCGCCCTACCCCTCGGCCTTGAACAGGTTCGGGTCCAGGTGGTGGCGCCGGAGGAGCCGGTAGAACTCGGTGCGGTTCCGGCCGGCCATGCGGGCCGCCCGGGTCACGTTCCCCTCGGCCATCTGGAGCACCCGCACCAGGTACTCGAGCTCGAACCGCCGGCGCGCCTCGGCCAGGGTGGGCACTGCCTCCGCCGGCTCCCGAAGCGCCTCTCGCACCAGGTCGGCCGGGATCAAGGGCGCCGTGCACAGCGTGAACGCGTGCTCCACCACGTTCGCCAACTGGCGCACGTTCCCGGGCCACGGGGCGGCGAGGAGCAGTTCCATGGCCTCGGGGGCGAAACCGGCCACGCGGCGCCCGGAGCGCTCGGCCAGGCGCCGGAGAAAATGCTCGGCCAGGAGCGGGATGTCCTCCCGGCGCTCGGCGAGAGGGGGGATCTCCAGCCGCACCACGTGGATCCGGTAGTAGAGGTCTTCTCGGAACCGCCCCTCCCTCACCTCCCGGTCCAGGTCCCGGTGGGTCGCGGCGATCACCCGTACGTCCACCGGGAACACGCGGGTGGCCCCCACGGGCCGGACCTCCCGGTCCTGCAGGACCCGCAGGAGCTTCACCTGGAGGTTCAGGGGCATGTCGCCGATCTCGTCGAGAAGCAGCGTTCCCCCCTGGGCGGACCGGAAGAGCCCCGGCCGCTCCTCGGTGGCCCCCGTGAACGCCCCCCGGGCGTGGCCGAAGAGTTCCGACTCGAGCAGCGGCTCGGGGATCGCCCCGCAGTTCAGGGCCACGAAGGGGCCCGTCGCCCGGGGGCTCGCCCGGTGGATGGCCCGGGCGAGGAGCTCCTTTCCCGTGCCGCTCTCCCCGTAGATGAGCACCGCCGCCTCCCCCTGGGCCGCGAGCTTCGCCCGGCGCAGCACCTCTTCCATAGCGGGGCTCCGGGTCACGATCTCCTCCCGCCACGACTCCCCGGCCCCGGCGCTGGGGCCGCTCCCCAGGGCCAGGGCCCGCCGGACCTCGGCCACGAGTTCCCGGCCGTCGAAGGGTTTCGTCATGAACCCGAACACGCCCCGGCGGGTGGCCTCCACGGCCTCCGGGATCGAGCCGTGGGCCGTGAGGATGATCACCGGCAGCGACGGGTGGCGCTCCCGGATCGCGTCGTAGAGGGCCATGCCGTCCATGCCGTCCATGCGCAGGTCGGTGATCACGAGGTCCGGGGCGTCGGCCGCCAGGGCGGCCAGGGCCTCTTCGCCGCTCGCGGCCGTGGTGACCCGGAACCCGGCGGCCTTGAGCCGCAGGGCCAGGAGCTTCAGGAGATCCCGGTCGTCGTCCACGACCAACAGGTGGCGGGCTGGCTCGGTCACGGCTACTCGGGCCTCCGGTGTTCCAGGATCCGTTCGATCGTCTTGAGTTCCTCGATCTGCCGCTCGAGGGCCCGATTCTCCTCCTCACGCCGCTGGAGCCGTTGCTCCAGTTCGCGCACCCGGGCTTGTGCCCGTTGGGAGGCCTCCTCGGCCTTCGCGAGCCGGCGCCGGCACGCCTCGTCGGCCGCCTTCGGCTCGGCCGGGGGCAGGGCCGGCGGGGGAACGCGGCGGGCGGCGGCGAGCAGGACTTGCTCGAGGGGGTCCGACACCCCACCGTCCTCCCCCGGGGGAAACAGGCGATCCAGGTCGGCCCGCCGGCCCCCGGCCGGCGGGAGGCGCACGGCCAGAGCGAGAACCCGTACCCGGGCCTCTGGATTCCCCAGGGCCGCCTCGGCTACCTCTCGCCCCCACCGGGCCTCGGCCTCGGGGAGGGGCAGGGCGAGGGCTTCCCGGAGCGGCCGCAAGGGGTCCGGACAGGGGGACGGGGCCGGCGCCTCGGCCGTGACCCGCACCTCCCGGTCGCGCACGCCCCGGGCGGGGAGGACCCCGCAGGCCTGGAGGCCGCACACCCCTGCCAATAGGAGGGCCCGCACCGTGCGGTAACGTCTAGCACCCCTGCCCGCCGACCTCTCCACGGAACCTCCTCCCTGTTTCGCCCCCGGCCTATCCCTGCCGCACCGGGAGGGTCACCCGAAACCCCGCCCCGCCCAACGGGGACGGGCACAACTCCACGGCCCCGTGGTGGGCCTCGACATACTCCTTCACGATCGCCAACCCGAGGCCGCTCCCCTTGACCGGCCCCGCGCCCCGCGCCTTCCCCTGGAAGAAGGCCTCGAACACCTGGCCCCGATCCTCGGCCCGCACCCCAGGGCCCGAGTCGTAGACCCCCAGAACGGCCCTGTCCCCTTGGGATTCCAGACGGATCAAAATGTTCCCCGCGTCGGGGGTGAACTTCACGGCGTTCGATAGAAGGTTCTCCACCACCGAGCGCAACCGGCGGCGAACCCCCTCCACCGAAACCGGCTCGATCTGGGACTCCAGCCGCAGTCCCCTCGCCCGGCAGGCCGGCTGCAGATCTTCGACGACCTGGCGGACGACCTCGGCCAGGTCCACGGTTTCCCGGGGCTCGGTTCGGTCCCTCGCCTCCCCCAGGCTGAAGGCGAGGAGGTTCTCGATCTGGCGCTGGAGGTGGATCCCGTTTTCCCGGACGATCCGGACCACCTCCTCCTGCTCCGGGTCCAACTCGCCGGCCACCCCGCCCAGCAGGAGCTCCGCGCCCTCCCGGATCGCGGTGAGGGGGGTCTTGAGGTCGTGGGACAGGTGGGCGAGGAACCGGGTCTTCTCCGATTCCAGCTCCAGGAGCCTGCGGCGCATCCAGTCGAGCCGCTCTCCGAGGCTCGCCAGGTCCGGCGGCCCGTGGATCTCCACCGGTGTGTCGAACGCGCCCTCCCCGAGGCGTTCCACCGCCGCCTCCAGGGAGCGGACCGGCCGGGACAGGAGGACCGCGAACAGCGCCGCCAACCCGAGCGTCAGGGGGATCGCCGCCATGGCCAACCCCCAAAGCCGGCGCCGCAGCCGCTCGGCCTCTTGCCGGGTCTCCTCGGCCCGCCGTTCGACCCGCTCCTGGACCCGGTTCGTCACGGCGCGGGCCGCCGCGTGGGCCTCGCCGAACCGCGCCAGCGCCCCGCCCACCTCACCGGGGGGGGCCGGCCCCGCCACGAGCCGCGCGTAGACCCCGGCCTCGATCTCCCGGATGCGGGCCAGTTCCCGGCGAACGTTCTCGGCCGGGGCGGCCCCCTCGAGCCACGCCAGAACCTCCAGGAACTCGCCCCGGCGGGCCTCGTAGTCGGCCAGGATCTCCGCGTCCCCCAGCACCACCAACTGCCGGGCCTTGCGCTCCAGACCGAGGAGTTTGTCCTCCAGCCTCCGGCTCCACGCCCCCTGGAGGGCGGTCTCCTCCAGCCCCTCGGCCGCGTCCCGGGCGAGATCGACGGCCCACCACCCCGCCCCCACGAGCGCGCCCCCGAAGGGCAGGGCCACCGCCAAGAGCGCGGCCCAGGCGAGCCCGAGAAACGACACGGGCCACCGGCCCCCCCGGGGGTTCGAGCGCCTCCAAGCCATGGTGGGAGATCCTATCATCGTTTCGGGAACCGGCCAGGGGACCGGGGATCAGAGGACGGAGGACAGAAATCAGCCGTCGTCCACGACCCAACGTGGCACGCCGTGGCGCCTCCCTTTCCCCCTGCACACCCCGGGGACACCGCCCGCGGGGGCCCCGTCACCCCTCGATGCCGAGAAGGTCGCGAACGTCCTCCTCGGAGAGGGCGCCCGCGCCGTCCGGGCCGAGGACGGCCTCCAGGAGCCCCCGCTTGCGGGCCTGGAGTTCCAGCATCTTCTCCTCCACCGTGCCCCGGACCACCATCCGGTAGGAGAACACCTTCCGGGTCTGGCCGATGCGGTGGGTGCGGTCGGTGGCCTGGGCCTCCACGGCCGGGTTCCACCAGGGGTCGAAGAGCACCACGTAGTCGGCGCCGGTGAGGTTCAGCCCCGCTCCGCCGGCCTTCAGGCTGATCAGGAACACCCGCACCGACTCGTCCTCCTGGAAGCGGCGCACCTTCTCCTCGCGCTTCCGGGTGCGGCCGTCGAGGTAGAGCGGCCGGTACCCGGCCTGCTCGCACCAGTCCCGCAGCCGCGAGAGCACCTGGGTGAACTGGCTGAACACGAGAACCCGGTGCCCCTCCTCGATGGTCTCGGCCATGAACGAGCGGAACCGGTCGAACTTGGCCGAGGGGACGCCCTCCCCCACCCCCCCGGGCAGGACCGCCGGGAGCGTACACGCCTGACGGAGCCGCAGCAGGGCCTCCAGCACCGACATCCGGGCCCGGTCGAACCCCGAGCGCCGGATGGCGGCCTCCACCTGCCTCCGGCTGGCCTCGAGGAGCGACCGGTACAGGGCCTCCTGCTCGGGTTCCATCTCGCACCACAACACGGCCTCCACCTTCGGAGGCAACTCCGGCTCCACCTCGGATTTCAGACGCCGAAGCACGAACGGCGCGATCCGGCGCCGGAGCGCCTCGGCCGCCCCCTCGTCGCCGGCCAGGATCGGCTGCACGAAGCGGCGCGCAAACGAGCGCTGGCTCCCGAGGAGGCCGGGGTTCAGGAACTGGAACAGGCTCCAGATCTCGCCCAGGTGGTTTTCCAAGGGGGTGCCGGTCAGCGCGAGGCGCCTTCGGGCCCGCAGGGCCCGGGCGGCCCGGGCCGTTTGGGTGTCGGGGTTCTTGATGGCCTGGGCCTCGTCCAGGATCGCCCAGTCCCACTCCACCCCGGCCAGGAGTTCCCGGTCCCGGCGCAGGAGGGCGTAGCTCGTGATCACCAGATCCGCACCGCCGAAGGCCTCCGGGCCCTGCCCCCGCTCGGCCCCGTGGTGGCGAAGCACCCTGAGGTTCGGGGTGAACCGGCGGGCCTCGGCCTCCCAGTTGGGCACCACCGAGGTGGGGGCCACCACGAGGCTGGGCCGGCCGGCCCCGGCACCCGATGCCACGGCCGCGAGCGCCTGCACGGTCTTCCCGAGCCCCATGTCGTCGGCGAGCGCCACACCCAGGCCGGCCTCCCCAGCGGCCACGAGCCACCCCACCCCGGCCCGCTGGTACGGCCGAAGGGTTGCCCGGAGGCCCGGCACGGGGCCGATCGGCTTTGTCCGGGCCTCGGCGAGCCGACGCACGGTTTCGGCCCAGAGCTCCCGGCCCTCCCATTCGGCCCCCTCGGCGAGATCCGCAAGCTCCTCCACCAGGGGGGCCAGGTGCTTCGGCAGCCGGGCCGCCCCGGTCCCAATCCGCAGGTCCTCCAGGACCCGGAGCGCCCGGTCCTGGAACCCCTCGGCCACCCGTGCGAACGACCCGTCCTCGAGCCGAACGTACCGATCGCCCCGCCGAAGGGCCTCGAGGAGCCTTGGCACGCCCACCGGCACGCCGTCGGCCTCGGCCCCGGCCTCCACCTCGAGCCAGTCGATCCCGGTGCGGGCCCGGAGCCGGAGGACCACGGGCTTCGGGCGCACGCGCCAACGGACCAGCCGCTCCGCGCCGAACACCGCCCACTCTTCCCCGAGTTCCCGCACCCCGTCCAGGAGGAACCCGAGGGCGTCCTCGCCCTCGGCGGTGAACCAGCCGGGTTCCACCAGGGAGAGCCCCGCCTCCATGAGGCGCCGTGTGGCCCGGAACTCGGCCTCCATGTCCCGACGCACGTACGCCGAGTGCGCACCCACGGTCACCCGGGGAGTAGGGTCGGGGTTTTCCGCCGGGATCTCCAGGTCCCCGTACCGGAAGGCCAGGCGCACCACCAGCCGGCCATCGGCCTCCTCCAGATACACCCGGGGCTTTGGGGTTTCGTCCACGAGGAGTCGCTCGGCCCGAAATCCCTCCAGATCCAACCGGACCCCCGCCGCCTCCAGGGCTCCCGAGGCGGCCCCGACCAGGGCCGGCACCTCTTCGGGCTCGACCGGGGCGCCATCGCGCGAGAGGAGCGCCAGGGCCGACCCGCTTCGGGCTCCCGCCACCGGCCGAATCTCTCCTCCCCGCCAGACCCACGGTTGCCGCTCCCCGACCACTAGCGACGGCCCGCCCCCCAGATCCGCCCGGAGCACGAATTCCTGGCCCTCCCCCTCGACCCGCAGGCGGACCGGCACCGGGTCGAGCCGGACCTCGACGGGCTTCCCGGTTCGCTGGTCGAACACGTGATCCGCCTCCGCCAGGCACCGGAGCACGAGATCGACGTCGCCGGGGTCCACCCGGATTCCCGGCCCCGCCCGCTGGGCCCCCGCGGCCACGAGGGCGCCGACCCGGCGGGCCACCTCCCGGTCGACCGCCGCGCCCCACCGGCTCGCCGCCTCCGCGAGATCTTCCCACGCCACGACCCGGCCGGGGCCCAGCCCCTCCGGGCGGGCCCGGTGGAGCCTCCAGTGGAGGAGCAACCCCGCGGTCCGGCCGGCGGGGGCGGGGGCCACCCAGTGGGCGAGCCGCCGGGGGCCCGCCGGGCGGGGCGTCCGCCCCACAAGGGCGTCGAGGAGCGGCCGCCAGTGGGCCGGTTCGCAGCCCTTGCGGGAGGCCTCCTCGGCCCATTTCCTCGCCAGGACCAGGAGGTGCCCGCAGGGCCATACCTCCCGGCACCCGCAGGTGCCCCCGACCCGGGTGGGGGTGGCGTAGAGGACCGCCTCGTGGCCCCCTTCCCCGGCGAGGGCCACGAGGCCCCGCGCCTCTCCACGCCCCTCATCCCACCTCTCGGCGAACCGGTCCACCCGGCCTTCGGGCGCCGGCCCGGGCCGCCTGGCCCGCAGCCGGCGGTAGATGAGGGCGGGGTCGATCCAGCGCGGTTCCATGGTGCGGCGTGACCTCCTTCCCGCGCGCCAGCGAATCGCGGCCGCCCACCGGGAATCCGGGGCGGGGCCTCGCGCGGGTTTGCGACAAACGGCGAACCTTCTATGCTAGGGGACCTGGGTGTCGGACACAACGCGACGCCAAATCCGCGGGGTCGGGCCCGGGGAAGTTCGGCGCTCCGGCCCCGCCCCACCCGATGCCGGCTGCCGGTTTGCCGACCCCGAAAGGCCGAGGACCGACGTTGCGCCAACGGATGTCATCGCCCTCCGCGATCAGGGGAGCTGCCTACATGCTCGCCGTCGCCGCGATGCTGCTGGCCGGATGTTCCGCGTGGGTGGAACGCTGGGTGTACCACCCGTCGGCATCGGGGGGGCTCACCCCCGGGTCCCGGGGGCTCGGGTACGAGGACCTCCGGTTGGTCGCCTCGGACGGCGTCACGGTCCACGCCTGGTGGGTTCCGGGCACCCGGGAGGGTCCCGCCATCGTCTTCCTCCACGGGAACGCGGGAAATCTCTCGGACCGGGTCGATCTGATCGTTCGGCTCCACGAGCGGCTGGGCCTGTCGATCCTGGCCCTGGACTACCGGGGCTACGGCCGAAGCGACGGCCGGCCCACCCAGTCCGGGCTCCTCGGCGACGCCCTCGCGGCCGTCGCCGAGGCCCGCCGGCGGGCCGACGGGCCCGTGGTGCTCTTCGGCCGGAGTCTGGGGGCGGCGGTGGCGCTCCACACGGCGGCGCGGACCACGGTGGAGGGCCTGGTGCTCGAGGGGGCGTTCACCCGGGTCGCGGACCTCGCCCGGTTCCATTACCCGGTCCTGTCCTGGCCCTTTCGGCGGTACCTGGAGCCCCTCTGGGACAACCTGGCCCTCGCGCCCGAGGTGAAGGTTCCCGCCCTCTTCCTCCACGGCGACCGGGACCAGGTGGTCCCCATCGGGCTCGCCTGGCGGCTCTACGACCGGTACGGCGGCCCCAAGCGGTTCCGAACCATCCCCGGCGCCGGCCACGACGACCCCGCCTTCGTGGGCGGCGAGCCCTACTGGAATGCCTGGGTGGGCTTCCTCGGTGGGCTCACCCCTTCCCCGGAGGCGAGGGCCGAGGCGTCCCTAAAGAACGGGAGGGGCTTCGCCGATCCGTCGGAGTGACGATTTTGACCAACCCGTGGGGCGATCCGCCCACCCACGCAACGCACAGGGGGATGCCATGAAGGCCCTCGTGGTCGACGACTCTTCCACCATTCGGGACATCGTCGGAACGGTGCTGCGCAAACGGCTCGGGCTCGAGGTGGTCGAGGCCGAGGGGACGGCCGACGCGCTCCAGCGCCCCGGCCCGTTCGACCTGGTGGTCACCGACCTCGTGATGCCGGGGGAGCACGGGTTCGAGCTGATCCGGCGCCTCCGGGAACGGGACGACACCCGGAGCGTCCCGATCCTGGTGGTCTCGGTGGAGATCCACCCCGAGGTCGCGACGCGCGCCCTGGAGGCGGGAGCCGACCGGTTTCTAGGAAAACCCTTTCGCTTGGCCGATCTCGAAGCCGCGGTCCGCGAGCTTCTCGGCCTTCCGGGTGGACAGGGGACGGATCCGCAGTAGGCTGGGTCGGGCGTCCGGGCCGCCGCGCCTACTGGAGCTCCCCATGAACCGACGAAACGCGCTCTTCACCCTGCTGGCCGTCGCGGGATTCCTCCTGGCGGGCCGACCTTCGGCCGCCGTGGAAACCTGCGACCTCGACTGTCTGGAAAAACGGCTTTCGGAACTCAAGGGCAAGGTGGTCTTGGTGGACTTTTGGGCCACCTGGTGCCCGCCGTGCAAGTGGGAAATCCCCGAGCTCGCCCGGCTCCGCGAGAAATACCAGGGCCAGGGGTTCGAGGTGCTGGGGGTGAGCCTCGACACGCGGCCGGACGCCGTGGACCGGTTCCTGCGGAAAACCCCGGTGCCCTACCCGGTGGTGCTGGGCACCCGGGACGTCAAGCGGAAATACCGGGTCATGGCCCTCCCCACCACGATACTCCTCGACCGTTCGGGCGCGGTCGTGGAGCGCCGGGAGGGCTACGTGGAGGGGGAGGTGCTGGAGGAGGCGGTGCGCAGACTCCTCGGAGGCCCGTAACCCCTGCCCCACCCTCCTTCCCCGTTTTTTCCATTTTTTTTCTTGACCCGGCCCGTTCCGACCTGTATAAACGCCGGCCCTTTTCCCGACAACCCACGGCTTCCGGTTCGGCCGGGGCCGAAAGGAAGGAATGAAGCATGCGACCCGAAGAGGTGACCCTCTATAGCGGCGGCGCCCGGGGCGCCGAGGCGGCGTTCGGCGAGGTGGCCGAGGGCTACGGCGTGGCCGAGGTGAACTTCACGTTCGACGGCCACCACATCCATCGCACGAAGGGCGTGCGGCGTCTCACGCCGGAGGAGCTCGCCAAGGGCGACGTGAGCATGACCGAGGTGGCCAAGCGGCTCCACCGGGACTACTCCACCCGCCCCTGGATGCGCCAGATCCTCCAGAGCATCTGGCACCAGGTGAACAACGGGTACCAGGTGTTCGTGGTGGGCACCATCCAGAACGACGGCACGGTCAAGGGCGGCACCGGCTGGGCCGCCGAGCTCGCCAAGATGTGGAACCGGCCGCTCCACGTGTTCGACCAGGAACGGGGCCACTGGTTCACCTGGCGCAACGACACCTGGATCGAGGACGAGCCGGTCATCGCCCACAAGGCGATCTGCGGCACCGGCACCCGGAACCTGAACGACGCGGGCCGAAAGGCCATCGAGGACCTGTTCGCCCGGTCCTTCGGCGCGTAACCGAACCCTTCCTCCCTTCCCCTCCCTTGCGCACAGGGCCCGGCCGAACGGCCGGGCCCTGTTTTTTATTGGAGTTTTCGGAGTTCGTCTCGGAGCCGGTGGTACGGGAAAAACCGCTCATAGGGCAGAAAACCGCATAGGGCCCTGGACTCCGCGGGGTAGCCGCGCTCTTCCAGCACGGAGGCCGGATTGAGCCCTCCCACCACCACCATGCCGACCCGGCCTTCCGGAACCGGGATGCCGTAGAGTTCGGCCCCGGGCCGGCCCACCTCCAAAATCGCCCCCAACCCGGCATCCCGGAGCTCCCCGGCGGCCTCCACCACGGTTTCCCGGCTCTCCATGGGGATTTCCCGGAAGCTCGCTCCGATCCGGCCCGCGCCCCTCTCCACGGCGCCGCAGTAATCGGTCATGCGGCCGCGGATGAAGATCTCCAGGGGATCGATGCTGGTGCCGTCGTAGAGGATCACCTCCGCAAACCGAACCGGCCGGCCGTCGCGGATCTCGAGGAGCCCCCCGAACCGGGAACGCACGGGAATCCCCATCTTCAGGAGGACCCCGTTCACGGTGATCGAGCAAACCGTGCAGAACCCGACGCGCCCGGCGGGGACCTCCCACGCCCCCACCCGTTCCCCCGGGCCCAGCAACCCCAGGAGGGACCCCATGGCGTAGCCTTTCCGGAACACCTCGCAGATCGTGTCCGCGCAGGCTTCCAGGGCGTCCCGGCGGGTCAGCGTCGTGTTCGCCACCAGGTTTCCGCGGCGGGCGCGCAGGTCGAAGTCCATCTGAAACGTCATGCGGTCGATCTTCGCGGAAAGGAGAGACACGCGTTCCAACCCGGCGGCGTCGTCCAGGGTCTGCCTCCCCCGGGCAGTCAGCACGTAGCCCCGGCGCCCCTCCCTCCGCGCCAGTCCCTCGGCCCGGAACTCGGCGAGGTACGACCTGACAGTCCGCTCAGCGAGGTCGATGCCCCGGCGCGCCAGTTCGCTCACGATCTCATGGGAGCCCAGGGGTCGGCTCGTCTCGTGGAGCACCCGTAGGACCGCCCGGCGCCGGCGCTCCCGCCTCACCCCCCTTCCCGCCCCCCCGGAGCGGGGCCCGGGAACTTCGTCTCCTATTGGCAAATTTGCCCAAATCGACCTCATTCCCCCTTCCTCCCCGGCAAATCGACCATATCCCATTTTGCTTTTTTGTTGCTAATTTTTTTCTCTTGCCTACCCGGTTTCGATTGTCCTACACAAACGCCGTCTTGGCAACCGCGTGCCACTCTCACCCCACCAAAGGAGGAGCCCCATGATGGAATGGCCCAAGCTGAACGACGCCCTCGGAACCGTGAACCGCGGCCAGCCCGCGGAGTCCGGCCTGTGCACCTTGTGTGAGAGCGGGTGCAAGGGCAAATGCGAAACCTGGCTCTCGTCGCTCGTGGGCCGGAAGCTCCTGTACCCGAGGGATTTCGGCAACACCACCTCCGGCGCGAGCCACGTGAGCGCGGTGGGGGTCGGGTACCACGCCCTGCGGATCCAGGGGTATGCCTACGGCGCCCATGGGCTCCCCCCGGGGCTCTCGGAAAACGCCGACGACTGCGTGTTCCCCAACGTGAGCACCGAAACCCGGTTCGGCCGGCAGGTGGAGACCCCCTGCCGAATCCCCATCATGACCGGCGCACTGGGCTCGACGTTCATCGCCGCCAAGTACTGGACCGGGTTTGCGGTGGGCGCGGCCCTGTGCGGGTTCCCGATCGTGGTCGGGGAGAACGTCGTCGGCGTGGACAAGGAGTCGAAGATCGAGAACGGCAAAGTGGTGTCCTCGCCGGAACTCGATCGCCGCATCGACACCTATCTGCGTTACTACGACGGCTACGGCGCCATCATCGTGCAGCTCAACGTGGAGGACACCCGGAATGGGGTGGCCGAGTACGTGATCAACAAATATGGCGACAAGGTGATCATCGAGCTCAAGTGGGGCCAGGGCGCCAAGGACATCGGCGGCGAGATCCAGGTCACCGACATCGAGTATGCTCGGTTCCTGAAGGACCGGGGGTACGTGGTGGATCCCGACCCCTACGACCCCATCGTGGTGGAGGGGTACAAGGCCCGGGCCGTCAAATCGTTCGCCCGCCACAGCCGCCTGGGCGCCGCGGAGCGGGCGACGCCCGACGCGGTCGAGGAGGACTTCAAGGCCACGGTCGAGTACCTTCGCAAACTCGGCTACAAGCGGATTTCCCTTAAGACCGGGGCCTACGGCATGGAGGCCCTCGCCATGGCCATCCGGTACGCGGCCGACTGCGAACTCGACCTCCTCACGGTGGACGGCGCGGGCGGCGGCACCGGCATGAGCCCCTGGAACATGATGCAGCACTGGGGCGTGCCGTCGCTTCCGCTCCACGCCAAGACCTACGAGTACTGCAAGATCCTCGACGAGCGGGGTATCCGTCCCCCCGACATCTCGCTCGCCGGCGGGTTTGCCCGGGAGGACCACGTGTTCAAGGCGCTGGCGATCTGCGCCCCGTACACCCGTCTCGTCTGCATGGGCCGGGCGCCCATGATCCCCGGGTTCCTCGGCGCCAATATCGAGGGCGTGTTCAAGCCCGAGAAGCGGGTGGAGCTCAACGGCCACTGGGAGAGCCTGCCCAACTCGGTCAAGGTGGTGGGCACCTACCCCGAGGAGATCTTCGCCGGGTGGGAGGCGGTAAAGAACAAGGTGGGCGAGAAGGAGATGGAGAACATTCCCTTCGGCGCGATCGCGCTCTATACCTGGGCCGACAAGATCGCCTGCGGGCTCCAGCAGTTCATGGCCGGCGCCCGGAAGTTCTCGATCCCGGCCATCTCCCGGGACGACCTCATGAGCATGAACCGGGAGACCGCGGAGGTCACCGGCATCCCCTACGTGACCGAGGCGTTAGACGAGAAGGCCCTGGCCATTCTCAAGAAATAGCCGGCCCGCTCAAGCGGCCGAATCGTGCCCCCCGGGACATCCCCGGGGGGCTTTCTTTTTGCCTTCGGCCGCAGGAGGCCTTGCACGCCAGGGTTTCGGCCTTACCTTGTGGCCGCACGGCCCGGGCGGGCCGGAGCCCATCCCAACAAACGAGCGGCCCCCTGCCGGGGCCGAAAGGAGAGAGACCATGGATCTGAACCGGTTGACCCAAAAATCCCAGGAGGCCCTGGCCGAAGCCCAGAAGATCGCGATGAAGCGGGGCCACGTGGAGGTGGACGGGGAGCATCTCCTCCTGGCCCTGGTGGACCAGCCCGAGGGGCTCATCCCGCGGCTCCTGGAAAAGCTCGACGTTTCGGTGGACGACTTCCGGGCCAAGGTGCTCCGGGCGCTCGACAAGCGGCCCCAGGTCTCGGGCCCGGGCGTGGAGGGCGGCAAGATCTACGTGACCCAGCGCCTGAACCGCCTCCTGGTGCGGGCCGAGGAGGAGGCCAAGCGCCTGAAGGACGAGTACGTGTCGGTGGAACACCTGGTGCTCGCCATGATCGCCGAGGGCACCGAGACCGACGCGGGCCGGATCTTCGCCGAATACGGCATCACGGCCGAGCGGTTCATGGAGGCCCTGGTGGGCGTGCGCGGCCACCAGCGGGTCACGAGCCCGACCCCCGAGGCCACCTACGAGGCCCTGGAGCGCTACGGCCGCGACCTCGTCAAGGAGGCCCAGCGGGGCAAGCTCGACCCGGTGATCGGCCGGGACGCCGAGATCCGGCGGGTGATCCGGATCCTGTCGCGTAAGACCAAGAACAACCCGGTGCTGATCGGCGAACCGGGGGTCGGGAAGACCGCCATCGTGGAGGGGCTCGCCCAGCGGATCGTGCGGGGCGACGTGCCCGAGGGCCTCAAGGACAAGACGATCTACGCCCTCGACATGGGGGCCCTGATCGCGGGCGCCAAGTACCGGGGCGAGTTCGAGGAGCGGCTGAAGGCCGTGCTCCAGGAGATCAAGGAGAGCGAGGGCCGGATCATCCTGTTCATCGACGAGCTTCACACCATCGTGGGCGCGGGCAAGGCCGAGGGCGCCATCGACGCCGGCAACATGCTCAAGCCCATGTTGGCCCGGGGCGAGCTCCACTGCATCGGTGCGACCACCCTCGACGAGTACCGGAAATACATCGAGAAGGACCCGGCCCTGGAGCGCCGGTTCCAGCCCGTGCTGGTGGAGGAGCCCTCGGTGGAGGACACCATCTCCATCCTCCGGGGCCTCAAGGAGCGCTACGAGGTCCACCACGGGGTGCGCATCCAGGACAACGCCCTGGTGGCCGCCGCGGTGCTGAGCCACCGCTACATCACCGACCGGTTCCTGCCGGACAAGGCCATCGATTTGGTGGACGAGGCCTGCGCCATGATCCGCACCGAGATCGACTCGATGCCCGCGGAACTCGACGAGGTGACCCGGCGGATCATGCAGCTCGAGATCGAGGAGGCCGCGCTCAAGAAGGAGAAGGACGCGGCGAGCAAGGAGCGCCTCGAGCAACTCCGGAAGGAACTCGCGGACCTGCGGGCCAAGGCCGACGCCATGCGGGCCCAGTGGGAGAACGAGAAGGAGGCCATCAAGGCCGTGCAGCAACTCCGGGAGGAGATCGAGCGGGTCCGCCAGGAGATCGCCGTGGCCGAGCGCAACTACGATCTCGAGAAGGCCGCGGAACTCAAGCACGGCCGGCTGCCCGAGCTCGAGCGGCAACTCCGCCAGAAGGAGGAGGAACTCCACCGCCTCGGCGGCACCCGGCTCCTCAGGGAGGAGGTGACCGAGGAGGAGATCGCCGAGATCGTATCCCGCTGGACCGGGATCCCGGTGTCCCGCCTCATGGAGGGCGAACGGGAGAAGCTCCTCCGGCTCGACGAGGTGCTCCACCGGCGGGTCGTTGGCCAGGACGAGGCCGTGCAACTCGTGGCAGACGCCGTGCTCCGGGCCCGCTCGGGCATCAAGGACCCGCGCCGGCCGATCGGGTCGTTCATCTTCCTCGGGCCCACGGGGGTGGGGAAGACCGAGCTTGCCAAGACCCTGGCCGAGGCGCTTTTCGACACCGAGGAAAACCTCATCCGGATCGACATGAGCGAGTACATGGAAAAACACGCCGTGAGCCGGCTCATCGGCGCCCCGCCGGGGTACGTGGGGTTCGAGGAGGGCGGCCAGCTCACCGAGGCCGTTCGGCGCAAGCCCTACTCGGTGATCCTGTTCGACGAGATCGAGAAGGCGCACCACGATGTGTTCAACGTGCTCCTGCAGATCCTCGACGACGGGCGGCTCACCGACTCCCACGGCCGCACGGTGGACTTCCGCAACACCGTGATCATCATGACCTCCAACATCGGGTCCCACTACCTCCTGGAGGGCGTGACCGACCAAGGGGAGATCAAGGAGGAGGCGCGGGCAGCCGTGATGCGGGAACTCCGGGCCCACTTCCGGCCCGAGTTCCTGAACCGGGTCGACGAGATCGTTCTCTTCAAGCCCTTGACGCTCGAGGAGATCGAGCGAATCGTGGATCTCCTGACCCAGGACCTGGTGCGCCGGCTCCAGGACCGCCGGATCCGGTTCGAGCTCACCGAGGCGGCCCGGAAGTTCATCGCCCAGGCCGGGTACGACCCGGTGTACGGCGCGCGGCCTCTCAAGCGCTACATCCAGCGCCAGCTCGAAACCCGGATCGCCCGGGCGCTCATCGCAGGCGACGTGCGGGACGGGGCCACGATCACGGTGGACGTGGAGGGCGACGACCTCGTGGTCCGGTGGGAGAACCCGCCCGAGGAAGGCAGGGGCCCCGACGAGCCCGAGGTGTACGAGGCCGAGGTGGTGAACTGAGGGGTTTCGGTCGGCGATCGGGACCGGAGCCCGTCGGAAGATCGTCTCGCGGCCGCTCCCCCTGGGGGGGCGGCCGCTGGCGTGTTTGGGGGGCCGCGCTGGCGCCGGGCCCCTGTTGCGGTACCCTGATCGTTCGAGTCCCAACAGCCCCTTCGCCAATCATCGTTCGCTTCCCCCGAAGGGGCGGGGCAGGGGTACGAATACCTTCAAACGTATTGCCGGGGGGGACTGGTTCCGGCCGGGCGCGAGCGCGGCAACCGGCTCTCCAGTAGGCCCCATGCCCCGGAGCGCTTCCATTTCGCCGCCGGAGCAATAGGATCCAGAACGTTTTTGGCGGCCTCGCCGCCGAGCCGCCGAGCCGCCTAGCCTGAAACCACCCGGAAGGTTCCGATGACCACATCCCACCGCCCCAACCGGCTCATCCACGAGAAAAGCCCGTACCTCCTGCAGCACGCCCACAACCCGGTGGACTGGTACCCCTGGGGGGAGGAGGCCTTCGCCCGGGCCAAGGCGGAGAACCGGATCGTGTTCCTCTCGATCGGTTACGCCACCTGCCACTGGTGCCACGTCATGGAGCGGGAGAGCTTCGAGGATCCCGAGGTGGCGGCGGTGTTGAACACCCTCACCGTGCCCGTCAAAGTGGACCGGGAGGAGCGGCCCGACGTGGACCAGGTGTACATGGCCGTGTGCCAGGCGCTCACGGGCACCGGCGGCTGGCCCCTGACGATCCTCCTCACCCCCGACCGGGAGCCCTTCTTCGCCGCCACCTATCTGCCGAAAACGAGCCGCCACGGCCGGATCGGGGTGATCGAACTGGTGCGCAGGGCGGCCGCCCTGTGGCAGGAGGACCCCGATAAGGTCCGATCCTCGGCCCGGCAGATCGTGGGCCGGCTGCGGGAACTGGGGGAGCCCGAACCCGGGGAGCCGACCCCCCGGCTCCTCGCGGCGGCGGTTGAGATCTTCTCCCAGGAGTTCGACGCCCGGCGGGGCGGGTTCGGGGCGGCGCCCAAATTCCCCACGCCCCACAACCTGGTGTTCCTCGTGCGCCGGCATCGGCGGACCGGAGAGGACCACCCGCTTCGCATGGCCACCGAAACCCTTCGGGCCATGCGCCACGGCGGCATCTTCGACCACCTGGGGTTCGGGTTCCACCGGTACTCCACCGACGCCGACTGGCTCCTGCCCCACTTCGAGAAGATGCTCTACGACCAGGCCGGGCTCGCGGTCGCCTACCTCGAGGCGTGGCAGGCGACCGGAGACCCCCTGTTCCGCCGCGCCGCCCGGGAGGTGCTCACCTACGTGCTTCGGGATCTCCGGGGGCCCGAGGGGGCGTTCCACTCGGCCGAGGACGCCGACTCCGAGGGGGTGGAGGGCAAGTTCTACGTCTGGACCCGGGCCGAGATCCTGGAGGTGCTGGGCGCCGCACGGGGCGAGCGGTTCTGCCGGATCTACGGAGTGACCGACGAGGGGAACTTCCGGGAGGAGGCCACGGGCGAGCGGACCGGCGCCAACGTGCTCCACCTCCCGCGGCCGGTGGCCGCATGGGCCGCCGAGTGGGGCCTCGATCCCGAGGCCCTGGAGCGGGAACTCGAGGAGGACCGGGCCCGGCTCCTGGCCCGACGGGCCACCCGCCCCCGGCCGCTCAAGGACGACAAGGTGCTTACGGGATGGAACGGGCTCATGATCTCGGCCCTGGCCCGGGCGGCCGCGGTGTTGAGGGACGAAACCTACGCCCAGGCGGCCCGGGGGGCGGCGGGGTTCCTGTGGGAGCGCCTGCGCCGGGACGGGAAACTCCTTCGCCGGTACCGGGACGGCGAGGCGGCGGTGGACGCCGTGGCCGAGGACTACGCGTTCTTGTGCCGGGGGTTCCTGGACCTCTACGGGGCCAGTTTCGACCCGGTGTGGCTCCCCCGGGCGCTGGAACTGGGACAGGAACTCCTCGGGAGGTTCTGGGACGAGGGGGAGGGCGGGCTCTTCGACACTCCGGCGGACGGGGAGGCGCTCCTCTGGCGGCCCAAGGAGGTGTACGACGGGGCCACCCCCTCGGCCAACAGCGTGGCGTTGGAGTCGTTTGCGCGACTTGGGCTCCTCACGGGGGAACCCGCCTGGACCGAGCGGGCCCACGCGCTGGCCCGGGCCCTCGCCGGCCGGGTGGCCCGCTACCCGGCCGCGTTCACCGGGTACCTGGCGGGGCTCGCGCTTCTGGTGGAACCGACCCGGGAGGTCGTGATCGCGGGGCAGCCCGGCTACGACGACACCCGGGCCCTGGTGGAGGCCGTCCGATCGGCCTACGCGCCGGAAACCACCGTGCTCCTCGCCCCCCCGGACGGATCGCTGGCCGAGATCGCGCCGTTCACCCGGGGCATGAAAACCGTAGGCGGCCGGGCGGCCGCCTACGTGTGCCAGAATTTCAGTTGCCAGGCCCCCATCACCGACCCGGGGGACCTCACGGCCGTGCTCCGGGAGCCGCCCAGGGCCGGCTGAGCCCCGGGCCGGCCCTCAGATGTAGCACTCGGCCCGCTCCGTGGGCACCAGCACCACGGGCACCGGGGAGAGCTCGGCCACCCGGTGGGAGGCGCTCCCCACCCACATCTCCTTCAGCCCGTGCTTGCCCTTCGTGCCCATCACGATCAGGGTGCTGTGGTGATCCTGGGCGGCCTTCAGGATCTCGGCCGCCGTGTTCCCGGCCAGAAGGTGCCAGTCGGCCTCCTTGCCCGCGGCCTTGAGGTCGTCGCAGATGGCGGCCATGCGCTCCTTGGCCTCGGCCTCCGCCCGGGCCACCTCCTCCGGCGGGCATTTCTGGAAGTCCCGCTCGGTGATCACGTGCACCACGTCCACGGCCTTCGCGACCGGCCCCAGGGCTTTCACGAAAACCAGCGCCCGCTCGCTGTCTGGGGAGAAGTCGGTGGCGTAGAGGACCCGTTCGAACGGGCTCGTGCCCGGCACCTCGCAGGCCCCCTCCGGGGGGTGCTTGCACACGTACACCGGGATGGCCGACCGCCGGAGGATCCCCATGGTGGTGCCGCCCAGGTACACGGCGTCCCCCAGGTGCTCGTGCTGGCGACCCGCCACGATGAGGTCCACCTCCTCCCGGCACCCGATCTCCAGGATTTTCCCCTCGGGCGAACCGATCTCGATCAGGTGGCGGGCCTTCACGCCGCGTTCGGCGAGTTCCTTCTCCCAATCCTCGAACCGGATGCGGGCCTCCTCCCGGAGCTGGTCCGCGAGCTTCTTGTCGAATCCCCGGAACAGGTTGTAAGCCACCTCGTCCCGGTCGATCACGAACAGCAGGATCACCTCCTCGAGCCCGGCCTCCTTCAGGGGCAGAAGCCGCTCCAGGCAGCGAAACGACAGATCCTCGAACTTGGTGGGGAACAACACCTTGCGGATCGCTTCCATGGTTACCTCCCCCTCACCGGAAAAACACGAGGGTCACGAGGACGAACGTCGGGACGAGGAACACGAGCGCGTACTTCAAAATATACCCGAAGAAGCTCGGCATCTCCACGCCGGCTTCCTCGGCGATGGACCGCACCATGAAGTTGGGGGCGTTGCCGATGTAGGTGTTGGCGCCCATGAACACGGCGCCGGCCGACACCGCCTCGAGATAGATCTCCTGGTGCTGGATCAGGTCGAGGATGGCCTGGCGCTCGGGCACCCCGGGGAAGAAGTTCCCGAGGGCGGTGTTCAGGAACACGAGGTAGGTCGGGGCGTTGTCGAGGAAGCTCGAGAGGATCCCGGTGATCCAGAAATAATGGAAGGGCTCCTTCACGGCCTCGATCAGGAACGCCAGGTGGCCGTGGACGCCGGCCTTCAGGATCTCGAGGACCGGAATCATGGTGACGAAGATCCCGGCGAAGAGGTAGGCGACTTCCTGAATCGGAAACCAGGTGAACTCGTTTCGCTCCCGGATGGCCCGCTTCGTGGTCCGAAGCGACAGGATCCCCATCACCACCAGGACCAGGTCCCGGGCGATGTCGGCCACGGCCCGGTGGACGCCCAGGATCGTGACCTCGCCGAGCCGGGTGTGGAGCACCCCGCTCAAAAGCACCCCGGCCACCACGCCCAGGAGGAAGATCAGGTTGTGGGCGCCCTCGACCCCGAGCTTCGAGCCGTCGTGGGCCGGGGGCTGCCCCTCCTCTTTGCGGTAGTAGTACCAGTCCAAAGCGAAGAAGACGGCCAGGAGAACCGCCGACACCAGGGCCATGGGGACGAACAGCTTGAAGGTCCAGAAGAACGGGACCCCTCGCAGGAACCCGAGGAAGAGCGGCGGATCGCCTAGGGGCGTCAGGGAGCCGCCGATGTTGCACACGAGGAAGATGAAGAACACCACCTGGTAGGTCCGGCGCTTCCGCCAGGCGTTGGCCCGCAGGAACGGCCGGATGAGCAGCATGGCCGCGCCGGTGGTGCCCACCCACGAGGCGATGGCCGTGCCGATCACCAGCAGCATCAGGTTCACCACCGGGGTCCCCGCCAGGCTCCCCGTGATCAGGATGCCGCCCGCCACGGTGTAGAGCGACCACAGCAGGATGATGAACGGGATGTAGTCGGCCAGGTAGATGTGGATGATGTGGTGGAGCGCCTCACCCCGGTACGCGATCAGAAACGGCACCGCGAGCGCCAGCGCCCAAAACGCCGAGACCTTCCCGAAGTGGTGGTGCCAGAACCGCGGTGCCACCAAGGGGAACACCGAGATGGAAAGGAGGATCCCGGCGAACGGGATGCCCCAGTAGAGGTGAAGCTCGCTCCCCAGCCCGGCCCCACCCTCGCCCCCCGAGGCCCAGGCGGCCGAGGCGAACAAGGTGGCCAATAGGGCGGCCGCGGCGGCGCGGCCCAGGCGTCGACGTTCCATGGCTCGTTCCTCCCTCGAAGAGAACGGTCTGTCGGTGTTGCCGCCCTACGGTTCAGCCGCGGGGCGGAAACCTTGAACCGGGCCCTGGGTTCAATCGGGGCGGCCGGGCGGCTCGGCGCCGATGGCGTCTCTACGGCGATACCTGGCCCGTTGACGCGAACTTTTGGCCGCGACACCTTCCGCCGCGGTCCCTCGGGCCGGGTGCGACCGAGGCACCGCGCTCCCGCCCGGTCGCGCCCCGGGATCAGAACAGGGCGTCCACGAAGGCCCGGGCGTCGAAGGGCCGCAGGTCGTCCACGCCCTCGCCGATGCCGATGTACTGGACCGGGATCTTGAGCTCGTCGCAGATGGCCACGATCACGCCGCCCCGGGCCGTGCCGTCGAGCTTGGTGAGCGCGATGGCGTCCACCCCCACGGCCTCGTGGAACAGCCGGGCCTGGCTCACGGCGTTCTGGCCGGTGGTGGCGTCGAGCACCAGGAGCACCTGGTGGGGCGCCCCGGGCAGGGCCTTCCCGATCACCCGGCGGACCTTCTTGAGCTCCTCCATCAGGTTTCGCTTCGTGTGGAGCCGGCCGGCCGTGTCCACGATGACCACGTCGGCCCCCCGGGCCTTGCCCGCCTCCACCGCGTCGAAGGCCACGGCCGCCGGATCGGAGCCCTGCTGGTGCCGGATCACCTGGGCCCCCACCCGCTGGCCCCAGATCTCCAACTGCTCGATCGCGGCCGCCCGGAAGGTGTCGCCGGCCGCCAGGATCACCCGTTTGCCCTGGGCCCGGTACTGGGCCGCGATCTTCCCGATGGTGGTCGTTTTGCCCACCCCGTTTACGCCCACCACCATGATGACGCACGGCCCCTCGGCCGGGGGTTCGAACCGGGCCTCCTCGGCCACGAGGATCTCCCGGATCGCGGCCTTCAGATGCTCCCGCAGGGCCTCGGGGCTCCGGAGCTCCTTTCGGCCCACCTTGTCGCGGATCTCGTCCACGAGCCGCATGGCCGTGGCCACCCCGAGGTCGGCCGTGACAAGGGCCTCCTCGAGCTCGTCCAGGGTCTCGGCGTCGATCTCCTTCTTGCCGAACAGGATCCGGTCGACCTTCTGGACGAGCCCCTGGCGGGTTTTGGAGAGCCCCTGGCGAAGCCGGGAGAAGAGCCCCCCCCGGGAGGGCGCCTCGGGCGCGCCGGTTTCCTCCTCCGCCGATGGCTCCGGCTCCTCTGCGGGCGGCTCTTCCTCCGATGCGGGCGGTTCTTCCTCCCCCGGGGGTTCGTCCTCGGCCGCCCCGGCCGGTGGGCCCTCGGGAGTCGGTTCGGGTTTTTCCTCCGGTCCGGCCGGTGGGGACGGAGCCGGCTCCTCCCCGGGTACCGGCGTCTCCTCCCGCTCCGGTTCCGTCTCCGGTGCCGGTTCCTCCGCCCGTCCGCGGCGAAACAGCCGGCCGAACAGCCCTTTTCCCTTCTTCGGTTCTTCGGTGCTCACGAATCCGTCCTTCCTAGTAACTTCCTGCTAGGACGCTGGGAGGCTGGGACGCTAGGACGCCAAAATCCTTTGGGATTCCAGCGTCAGCGGTTGTCCCAACCCGTGGGAGCGGCTTCCAAGCCGCGACGCCCCTTTCTTGCGGGCCTTCGGCCCGGATCGCGCCTTGGAAGGCGCTCCCACACCGGGCCCCTGACTCGCACGTTACTGTCCTGCGTAGCGGGGCCCCGAAGGGGCCCTGGGGGGCTTCCAAGTAACTTCGGTCGTCGGTCGCCGGTCTCGCGGTCTTCGGTCCCGTGGTCCAGACGGCCCCGGCGCACCGTGTGGCCGAGGCGGAAGTTATTGTTTTGCAAACAGGCCGCGCCTCGCGGCCTACGAGAGCTTCCAAGTAACTTCGGTCCACAGTCGCCGGTCTGGCGGTCTGCGGTCCCAGGGTCCAGACGGCCGCGGCGCACCGTGTGGCCGAGGCGGAAGTTATTGTCTTTGCAAACAGGCCGCGCCTCGCGGCCTACGGAGCTT
>NZ_BAAHFQ010000038.1:0-25513 GCF_054681715.1 Deferrisoma sp. | reverse complement strand
GTCGGCGGTGTCCCTCGGGCCCGACGCGCCGTCGCCCGGCGACCGGATCATCGGGAACTCCCCGGCCATGGTCGAGGTGTACAAGCGCATCGGCCAGATCGCCGCCACCACGCTCCCCTGCCTCATCACCGGCGAGACCGGCACGGGAAAGGAGCTCGTGGCCCGGGCGCTCGTGCACTACGGCCCCCGGGCCGAAAAACCCTTCCTGGTGGTGGACTGCGCCGCCATCCCCAAGGATCTCCTGGAGTCGGAGCTCTTCGGGTACGAGGAGGGGGCGTTCACGGGGGCGCGAAAGGGCGGGAAGCTCGGCAAGTTCGAGCTCGCCCACGGGGGCACCCTGTTCCTGGACGAGATCGCCGAGATCCCCCTGGCGCTTCAGTCGAAGCTGCTGCGGGTGCTCCAGGACGGCACGTTCCAGCGGGTGGGGGGCACCGAGGAGATCCGGGCCGACGTCCGGGTCATCGCCGCCACCTGCGCCGACCTCGAGGCCCGGGTGGCCGCCGGCGCGTTCCGGGCCGACCTCTTCTACCGGATCAACGTGGGCCGCATCCATCTGCCGCCGCTGCGGGAGAGGCGGGGCGACATCCCGGCCCTGGTGCGCTACTTCGTGCAGAAGCACGGTGCGGCTGTGGGCCGGCCGGTGACCGGGGTGTCCGAGGATCTCCTGCGCGCGCTCCAGGCCCGGCCGTGGCCCGGGAACGTGCGGGAACTCGAAAACGAGATCCGGCGGCTCCTGGCCTCGACCCGGGGCGAGGTGCTCGCGGCCGAGATCCCGCCCGCCTGCCCCGGCGAGGACGCGGCCTGCGCCGAGCTGCGGTCTCTCGCGGCCCGGGCCCTCGACGAGGGGGGCGAGGGCGCGTTCCACCGGTTCGTGGCCCGGGCCGAGGCGAGCCTGATCGCCGAGGCCTTGGAGCGCACCGGCGGCAACGTGAGCGCCGCGGCCCGGCTCCTGGGCATCACCCGCCTTACGCTTCGCAAGAAGGCCGAGGAGTACGGAATCCGGGTTCCGGACCCGGACGCCTGACCGTGCGACTACCCCCGTTTCCCCCCCCGGGGGCCCTTCCCCGAACCCCGAAATGCGCCACACTCGTGGGGCACCGGACCGGGTGTAGCGTGCCATGCCCTGGTAAAAACGGGGTTTTCCGCGCGCCCCTGCTCGTGTGATCCTAACGTCGTTTGGGGTATTGCGCGACCCGGGGTCGCCTCGGTATACTCAGTCGCACTTGTGCGCTCGTGAGGGGCGACCCCGGGGAGGAGAAGGGGACTGCCGCGGGTCGCGTTTTCGTTCAACCCGTTGGGAGAAGGAGGTCGGTCATGGCAGAGCACACGCAAGAGGTGTACCCGGTTCCCGAGGAGTTCCGGAAGCGGGCGTACATCAAGAGCCGCGAGGAATACGAGCGGCTCTACAAGGAGTCGTTGGAAAACAACGACGCCTTCTGGGCCCGGGTGGCCGAGGAGCAGGTGACCTGGTTCAAGAAGTGGGACCAGGTCCAGGACTGGAAGTACTCGAAGGACGAGGTCTACATCAAGTGGTTCATCAACGGTAAGCTCAACGTCGCCTACAACTGCGTGGACCGGCACCTCGAGAAGCGCGGCGACCAGGTGGCCATCATCTGGGAGGGGAACGAGCCCACCGAGGACCGGAAGATCACCTACCGCGAACTCCACGACCAGGTGTGCCGGTTCGCCAACGTGCTGAAATCCAAGGGCGTCAAGAAGGGAGACCGGGTCTCGATCTACCTGCCCATGATCCCCGAGCTCGCCATCGCGATGCTCGCATGTGCCCGGATCGGCGCGATCCACTCGGTGGTGTTCGGCGGGTTCTCGGCCGATGCCCTCAAGGACCGGATCCTCGACGCCGACAGCCACGTCCTGATTACCTGCGACGGGTTCTACCGGGGTCAGAAGCTCGTGAACCAGAAGGCCCAGGCCGACGAGGCCATGGAGAAGTGCCCCGACGTCAAGACCTGCATCGTGGTGGAGCGGGTGGGCGACAAGCTCCAGACCAACATGAAGGCCGGCCGGGACTTCTGGTGGCACGAGGAGGTCGCGAAGGCGAGCCCGGAGTGCCCCTGCGAGGAGATGGACGCCGAGGACCCGCTCTTCATCCTCTACACCTCGGGCTCCACCGGGAAGCCCAAGGGCGTGATGCACACCACCGGCGGGTACCTCGTGTACACCTCGTACACCCACAAGCTCATCTTCGACTACCACGACGGCGACGTCTATTTCTGCGCCGCCGACATCGGGTGGGTCACGGGCCACAGCTACATCGTGTACGGGCCGCTCTGTAACGGCGCCATCACCGTGATGTTCGAGGGGATCCCCACCTACCCGGACGCCGGCCGGTACTGGGACATCATCGGCAAGCACAAGATCAACGTGCTCTACACCGCGCCCACGGCCATCCGGGCCATCGCGGCCCAGGGCGACGAGTACGTGACGAGCCGGCTCGACAAGCTCGAGACCCTACGGCTCCTGGGCACGGTGGGCGAGCCCATCAACCCAGAGGCCTGGCGGTGGTATTACAACCTGCCCGGCCGCAAGAAGTGCCCCATCGTGGACACCTGGTGGCAGACCGAGACCGGCGGCATCCTGATCTCGGGGCTGCCGGGCGCCATCCCCATGAAGCCGGGTAAGGCCACCACCCCGTTCTTCGGCGTGAAGCCCGTGCTGGTGGATCCGGAGAAGGGCCACGTGCTCGAGGGCGTGGCCGAGGGAGCCCTGTGCATCGCCCGGCCCTGGCCCGGCCAGATGCGGGGTGTGTTCGGCGACCCGGACCGGTTCCGCCTGACCTACTTCCAGCAGTACGACGGGTACTACTTCACGGGCGACGGTGCCAACCGCGACGCCGACGGCGATTACCAGATCACGGGCCGCATCGACGACGTGATCAACGTCTCGGGCCACCGCATGGGCACGGCCGAGATCGAGAGCGCCCTGGTGCTCCACCCCAAGGTGGCCGAGGCCGCCGTGGTGGGGTTCCCCCACGAGATGAAGGGCCAGGGCATCTACGCCTATGTGACCCTGGTCGCCGGGGCCGAGCCCTCCGAGGAGCTCCGAAAGGAGCTCGTGCAGCTCGTGCGTAAGGAGATCGGGCCCATCGCGACCCCGGACTTCATCCAGTTCGCCCCGGGGCTTCCCAAGACCCGGTCGGGCAAGATCATGCGCCGGATCCTCCGGAAGATCGCGGCGAACGAGATCGAGGCCGGGTTCGGCGACACCTCGACCCTGCTCGACCCCTCGGTGGTGGACCAGCTCGTGGAAGGGCGGCTGAACAAGAAGTAGCCGCCCGTTCCCACGGAACGGCGAAAAGGCCGGCCCCACGAGGGGCCGGCCTTTTCCATTGGTTTCACGGGGGAGACTGTGGTACCGGTGAGGGCTTTCTCGCGAAAGGAGTGCCCCCGTGCCCACGCAGTCGAAGGCGCCCCCCTGGAGGGTGGACCTCGCCCTCCTCACCGTGGTTGTCCTGTGGTCTCTGAACTTCGTGATCCTCAAGGCGGCCCTGCCCCGGTTCGACCCGCTGGCACTGGCGGCGCTGCGGTTCGTGGGCATCGCCGCGCTGTTCGAGCTCCTTTTGCGGGCCCGGCGGGTCGAGGGCCGCATCGCCCGCGCGGACCGGAAGGCGTTCGTCCTCTCGGCGCTCGTGGGCTACACCCTCTACCAGGGGCTCTTCATCCTGGGGCTCCACCGGGGCACGGCCTTCTCCACGGCCCTCATGATCAACACGGGGCCCGTGTGGGCCGCGCTCATCCTCACGCTCTGGGGCCTCGAGCGGGTGGGCCGGCGCCAGTGGGCCGGCATCGTCCTGGCGCTCGTCGGGCTCGTCCTGTACGTGGGGCCCCGGCTCGTGGCCCGGGCCGGCGGGGTGGGGGACCTCCTGGCCCTGGGGGCGGCCGTGTCGTGGTCGTGCTACGGCATCCTCAATAAGCCCCTGCTCGAACGCTACGGCGCCTTCTATCTCACCACCCGCACGTTCCAGATCGGGGCGGCCCTGTTCCTGCCGTTCGCCGTGCCGTCGCTCTTCGGCCAGAACTGGGCCGGGATCGGCGCGGCCGGCTGGGCCGCCGTCGGGTACTCGGTGGTGTTTCCCATCGTGGTGGCCGTGAGCCTGTGGAACTGGGCCATCGGCCAGCGCGGCGTGAGCCGCACCGTGGTCTACCAGTACCTCGTGCCGGTGACGAGCGGCCTCCTGTCCTGGGTGTTCCTGGGGGAGGCCTTCGGCCCGGCCAAGCTCGTCGGTGCCGCCGCCGTGCTGGCCGGCGTGGCCCTGAGCCGGAAGGGCTGACCGTGCCTATTCGGGCCGTACGACGAGCACGGGGCAGGGCCCCTCCCGGAGCACGGCGTCGGTCACGCTGCCCAGGAAGAGCTTGCGGGCCCCCTTGCGGCCGTGGCTCGTCATCACGATGAGGTCGGCGTTCTCCCGGCGGGCCGTGTCCACGATGACCTCGGCCGGGTCGCCCTCCCGGAGCATCGTGTCGGCCTTCACCCCGCCCTGGGCCAGCCGGTCCCGGGCCCGGTCCAGCACGGCCTCGAGGTGCCGCCGGATCTCCCGGGTCAGGTCCTCCGGCGAGTAGGACTCGTAGTAGATGTTGAAGAGCCCCGCGTTGAAGTCCAGGGCCGACAGAAGCACCACCCGGCTCCCGAAGGCCCGGGCCAGGGGCAGGGCCGCGTCCACGGCAAAGTGGCACAGTTCCGAACCGTCCAGCGGGATGAGGATCGTGTCGTACTTCATGGGCGTTACCTCCGTCGGGGGAAACCACGGCAGAACACGATGCGCCTACGTCTGCTTCAGATGCACCGGGGCCGAATCGGTTTCCGACGACCCGGCGGCTCTCTATGACTCAGGCCCACGACGGTATCGTCGGACGCGGGCGGGGGGCCTGCCGGCCGGGCGCGACTGCGGCACCTTTTTCGCCGCGCCTTCGCAGGCCGTTGCCGGTTCGGTAGGTCGGGGCGCCGGCAGCGGAAATCTCGGATCCTCCAAAGCAATCCAAGCATCGTGGCGTGCCGCGACGTGAGGACGCCGGGTCCACGGGGTCCGCCGCGTACGGAACCTTACGAACTTTTCATGCGCCGTTCATCCGCCTTTCACCTCGCCCGGTTATGTTTGCGTCGTGGCGTCAACCCGATCGAAGGAGGTCTGCCATGGACGTGATCTGCCTCGAAGTGGGCGAGCGGGAACGGATCCCTTTGTACCTCACCGTGACCCCGATGCAGGCCGAGCGCCTGCTGGGGCTGCTCCCGTTCGGGTTTCGCGTCCGTCTGCCCGGTGGGGTTCCGGTGGAGCCGCATCCCCTGGGTGTGGCGGCAGAGGTGTGCCGTCAGGGGGCGGTCTTCTTCCGTCCGCCGCCGGGCGCCCGGGTGTTGGGGACGTTCGAACTCCGCGAAGGGCGGCGGCAGAAGCGGTTGGGGAGCGCCCGCGGGGCCGAGGGGCTGCGGGGCACGTGGTCGGGGAACGGCAGGCCCCGGTCCCGCCGGGCTCGCGGGCACGCGGGGGGGCGGGGGTGAACGCGATCCCGCCGGAAAGGTGACGGGTGCGGGAGATCCAGACGGCGTTTCTCTTTGCGGCGGGGTACCTCGTTTCGCGTGCGGTGGTGCAAACCCCCCTCCCCGAGCGTCTGCTCTACCTCGGGGCGAAACCGGGGACGCGTCTGGGAGCCCTCGGGCTGTGCCTGCGAATCCTGACGGCTGCGGCGGCGTTGTCGGCCGTGGTGCCCAACGTGCTCGTCGTGCTCACGCTCCTGCCCGTGGTGACCCGCCTGGGTCGGGGTCCGGCGGAAACCGACGATGACGGGTGGGCCACGGCCAAGGCGCTGGCCCTTCTGTACGGGGCGAACATCGGGGGCATGGCGGCGCTCACGGGCACCCCGGCCAACGGCGTGCTGGTCGCCTGGCTCGTGGCGGCCGGGATCCCGCGTGGCCCGGCCGTCTCCTACGCGGGGTGGCTCCTCTGGGGGGTGCCGCTCTCGGCCGCCCTCGCGGCGGTCGCGGCCGGGGTGATCCTGCTGGTTTCCGGCTCGGCCAAGAGTTCCGGGGGGGGCACGGTTCCCCCGGGCCCCCCGGTGGAGGGCAGGGAACGGTGGGCCGTCCGGGTGTCGGTTACGTATCTCACCGCGGGGTTTGTCCTGTCGGCGGTGTCGTGGGCGGGCCCCCCCTGGGATCGGGCGGCCGCCTTGGTCACCGGGGTTGCGACGTTCGGCTTTGCGGCCTGGAGTTTCCTCTGGCCGGTGCGGGAACTCGGGCGAACGCCCCTGCTGCGGCCGGGTGACGTCTTCCGGGGCATCCCGCCGCGGGGCGCCGCGTTCGTGGCGCTCAGCGTCGGTGCGGCCTGGGCCGCCTATCAGGGGGGGCTCCATCGGGCGGCGGCCGCGGGGATCGCCCGCTTTCTTCCCCTATCCGGCGGCGCCTGGTTGACCCTGTTCGTGCTCTCGCTCGGGGCCTCGTTCGCCACCGAGGCGGTCAGCAACACGGCGGTCCAGGTGAGCCTGCTGGTCCTCCTGGAACCCCTGGCCCCTTCCCTCCCCTGCTCGTACACCCGGGCCGCCCTGGCGGTCACGCTGTCGAGCACCTGCGCGTTCATGAGCCCCCTGGCCACGGGCGTGAACGGGTTCGTGTACGGGGGGATCCGCGGCGTTTCCCTCCGGCGCATGGTGGGGGGCGGCCTCGCGATGAATCTGGCCGCGGCGGCGCTGGTGTCGACGTGCGTCCGGTGGCTCCCCGGGTTGTGAGGGCCCCCTCGGTTGTCCGTTTCCCGTTACAGGCTTGTAATGATCCTGCCATGCTTCCGCCGCGTCGGTGGTGGTAGCCTGCGCCTTCCCATCTTGGGAAGAACGACAAGGGAGGAGTCCTGGAATGAAACCGCTCCCGGTCTCGGCTGCGGCGTCCCGGGTTTCCGTCACGAAGGATGGCCTCCGGGTGCCGCTGCTGGCGCGCCAGATGTTGGGAAAGATCCGCCGGTTCTGGCTCGTGTGGTTTCGTCCCGGATATGTCGCCCGGAAACGTCGGGAGCGGACCGGCCGGTGCCTGCGGTGCGGGCGCTGCTGCAGCCTCGCGGTCACCTGCCCGATGTTCGCCGGGCAAGGGCTCTGTTTGACCTACGGTGCAATCCGACCCCGCGTGTGCGCTGCGTTCCCGATCGATGAGCGGGATCTCGCGGAGATCCGCGCGAGCGGCGGCGCGTGTGGGTTCGCGTTCCGGCCGGCGGCGCACCTGCGGGCCGTGGAGGGGGGGCGCGACCGATGAGTCCCGTGGCCGACTGGGAACTCGCCCTCCTGTCCCGGTACGCGGCCGCGAGGGGGGCTTCCCCTTGGCTGGACGGTCTCGCGAAGGTCCTGGCCTCCGCGGGTCCGTGGGGGACGGCGGGGGGGTTGATCGCGCTCTGGGTCTGGGGAAGTCGGGGGATCCGGGATCGGGTGGCCCTGCTCGAAGCCACGGCCGCGGGGCTTCTCGGTCTGGGGGTCAACCAGTTGTTCGCACTGCTGTTTTTCCGTCCGAGGCCCTATATGATGGGCCTGGTCCAGCCGCTTATCACCCACGCCTACGAGACGAGCTTTCCCAGCGATCACGCCACCCTGTTGTTGGGTGTGGGGCTCTACCTGCTCCTCCTCACGCCGCGCCGGCGGGCCGGGGCCGCGCTGTCCCTCCTGGCGCTCGGAACCGCCTGGGCCCGGGTGTATGCGGGGGTACACTTCCCCACCGACATCCTGGGCTCCGCGGGGGTGGCGGCCGCGGCCTGCATCGCCGTGCGGGTCGTGAGGCGCCCGTTGGCCCCCCATTTGGAGGGAGTGGTGCGGCTGTACGCGCGGATCGCGAAGGGATGGATCCACCGGGGCTGGGTGCGCGGGGTTTCCGGACGGTAGACGGACGGGAGGGGGAGAGGACCCGGAGGACGAGACGGCGTGTCCACATCTTTGCTGCTACACGGGGCCTCGGTGCTGACCGGGGTGCTCGCGTTCGTGTTCGCGGTGCGGATTCTCCGGGAAAGGAGACCCCCGGCCAACGCGCTCAGCTGGATCGTCGGGGTGGTCGTGATCCCCTACGTGGCGATCCCGCTCTACCTCCTCCTCGGCGGGGCGCGCACGCGGGAGGTTCTGCGCAAAAAGGGAAGCCTCCGCACGGCCGCTCCACCTGCCGGGCCCGAGGCCTCCGGATCCCCGGTCGCCCGGGTGCTCACGGCCCGGGGGGAGCCGCCGCCCCGCCCGGGGCACCGCATCACGTGGCTTCCGGACGGTGTGCGCGCGTACGGCGCGCTCCTCGACCTGGTCCGGGGCGCACGGAGGCGGCTGTGGGTGCAGACGTTCATTTTGGGGCGCGACCCGGTGGGCGCGGCCCTCGTGGAGGCCCTGGCCGAAAGGGCTCGGGCGGGGGTGGAGGTCTGCCTGCTCCTCGACGCCATGGGGGGCTGGGGCGCCAGGGGACGGTTCGTCGCTCCGATCCGGAAGGCCGGCGGCCGGGTCGGCGTGTTTCTGCCGGTGCTCCCCCTGCGCCGGCGGTGGTCCGCGAACCTCCGGAATCACCGTAAGCTGGTCCTGGCCGACGGCCGGAGGGCGTGGTTCGGGGGCATGAACCTGGCCGAGGAATACCTGGGACCCGCGGCCCGCCCGGGCCGGTGGGCCGATCTGGCGGCGGTGGTGGAGGGGCCGGCGGTGGCCGATCTGGAGGAGGGGTTTCGCGCCGACTGGCGGTTTGCCACGGGGGCCGACCCCGGGGGGGCGGTCGGGATCGGGGCGTCCCCGGGCGGGGGGGGCGGGCACGGTCCAGGCCGTGGCGGCGGGCCCGGACGTGGAGGGGAACCCCCTGCGCGACGCCCTGCTCGCCGCCTTCGCCCGCGCGCGGCGGCACGTGTGGGTCGTGTCGCCCTACTTCCTTCCGGACGAGGCCCTGCTCCAGATGCTGGCCGTCCAGGCCCGGGCCGGAATCGAGGTGACCATCGTCGTTCCCGAGCGATCGAACCACCGGTTGGCGGACTGGGCACGGGAGCGCCCGTTGCAGATTTTGCGGGATGCGGGAGCCCGGATCCTGGGATACGGCCGCAGCATGATCCACGCGAAGCTCGTCGTCGTCGACGAGAGCTTCGGTCTTTTCGGATCGGCCAATCTGGACATGCGAAGCCTGTACTTGAATTTCGAGGTCGGGCTGGCCCTCTACACCCCGGAGGACGTCGGAGCGCTGCGGCGGATCGCCGCGGAATATGCGTCGGCGTCCGGACCCCTGGCGTTTCCCCACCGGAGGGGCAATGTGGGAGAACTCCTGGTGGACTTGGCGGAACTCTTGGCACCCCTGTTGTAGCGGCGGGAGGCGGACGTCGTGTACTCGCTCACCGAACGGATCTTGACGCTCCTGGCGACCCACCCCCACCCGGTGACCTTTCTTCTGCTGGTGCTGACGGGACTGGGGCTCCCCGTGCCGGAGGACGTGATCCTCCTGGCCGCCGGGGCCGTGGTGAGTTGGGGGCGCACGGGGTACTACCCCATCGTGGGGGCGGCCCTTCTCGGGGTGCTGGCCGGGGACCTGCTGCTTTTCCTTCTGGGGCGAAAGTACGGGCCCCGGCTCCTCGGGCATCGGCCGTTTCGCTACCTGGCGAGCCCCCGGCGCCTGGACCGGGCTCGAACCCTCCTGGCCCGACGGGGCCTGGGCGCCGTGTTCCTGGCCCGGTTCGTCGCGGGGGTGCGGTTCGCGGTGTTCTTCCTGGCCGGGGCGAGCGGCATGAACGCCGCCACGTTCGTTCTGCTCGACCTCACCGGGGCCGTGATCTCGGTCCCCCTGGTGGTGCTCGTAGGGTACGTTTTCGGCTCGAACCTCGAGGAGGCCCTGGGGTTTCTCCATGCCCACCGGTGGCAGGTGCTCGCCGCCGCGGTCGGGTTGGTGCTGGCGGGGTGGGCGCTGGTCCGGGTGGGCCGGGCCCTCGGCGCGTGGAACCGGATCCGGCGGGCCGGAGCGGCCCTGGCGCACCTGGCCGGCGGATACCTGGGGCGCCGCCGGTGGTTCCGTTTGGCCCTGCTGGCCGCGGCCCTGGCCGGCGTCGCCTACTACGCGGCGGTGGCGGCCCAACCGCTTCCCGCGGCCGACCGGAACTTCCGGGAGATCGCCCGGATTCCCGCGGTGGGTCCGGGAGAGCCGTTCAGCTTCGCGGTGTTGGGCGACAACCGCAACAGCCAGGCCGTGTTCACCGAGATCCTCCGGCGCATCGAGGCGGACCCCGACATCCGGTTCGCGGTGGACCTCGGGGACCTGGTGTTCGACGGGGAGCGGGAGAAGTACCGGTTCTTCCTGGAGCAGATCGCCGGATTCACGAAACCCTTCGTGGTGGCGCCGGGGAACCACGACATCCGCGAGGGCGGCCGGGCGGTGTACTACGAGGCCTTCGGGCCGTTTTACTACTCGTTCCGGGTGGGCGACGCCCTGTTCGTGGTGCTCGACGACGCCGACGAGGTGGGGTTCGAGCCGTCCCAGTGGGCCTGGGCCGGGCGGGTGCTGGGGGAATCGGACGCGGCGCACACGTTCGTGATGTTCCACGTGCCGCTGTTCGATCCCCGCCACCGCACGGACCTCGACTGGCTCAAGGCCCTGCTCCCGGCCCGGGCCGGCAACTGGATGTTCCACCACAGTCTGGCCGACGACGCGACGGCCCGGCAATACGCGGCCGCGTTCCGGCGGTGGGGGGTCACGAGGCTGTACTGCTCCCACATCCACGGGTTCTACCGGGGGGAGTGGGAGGGGGTGCCGTTCACCCTCACCGGGGGGGCGGGGGCGCCGCTCGTGGGGATCGACCCGGAGCATGACTTCTACCATTACGTGAAGGTCACCGTGGGGCCCGGGGGCGTGCGCGAGGAGGTGGTCCGGATCCCGTCGCCGCCGTTCGGGCTTCTCGCCCGCGCCGGAAACCTGGTGTTCCTCCACCTGCGCAGCTTCGTGGCCACCCACGTCCCGGGCACGATTCTGTTCGTCGTGTTCGCCGTGGGCGCCTGGGACCTCGCGGCCGCCCGGCGGGGCCGGGGGGCCGGGGCGTGAGGCGAGGCTTCCTTCGGGGCATCGCCCTCGCCCTGGCGGTGACGGCGGGGCCCGCCGCCGCGGGTGTCCGCGGTGACGCGGCCCGGGCCGTCCGGGACGCCGGAGCCTACGCCACGGCGCCCGGGGGGTGGGGGGCGAAGGAATGGGGGCGGTTGGGGCTCGCGGTGGGGGGCGTGGTGGCCGTGGAGTTGGCCGACGAGGGGATCCGGACCTCGGTGCAGGACGCCCGCACGGGGGGAACCCACGATCTCGCCCGGGCCCTGAAGGGGTTGGGGGAGCCCCTGGGCTGGGGCGGGGCCGTGGTGGCGGCCACCTACCTGGGGGGCTGGGCGGCCGGGGCCGACGGGGTGCGGGAGACCGGGTTTCGGATGGCCGAGGCCGGGGTGTTTTCGCTGGCCGCGGCCTCGGTGCTCAAGGTGGCCGTGGGCCGAAGCCGGCCCGGGGAGGGGGAGGGCGCCGGCACGGTTCGCCCGTTTCGGGGCGGGCCCGGGGGCGGGCGGTCGTCGTTTCCCTCGGGGCACACCACGTTCGCGTTCGCCGTGGCCACCGTGGCCGGCGAGCGGATCCCCGGCGCCGGATGGATCGCCTACCCCCTGGCCGGCCTGGTGGGCTGGTCGCGCCTCCACGACGACGACCATTGGGCGAGCGACGTGGCGGCCGGCGCACTCCTCGGGGCCGCCACCGGGTGGTGGGTGGCGCACCGGCCGGAGGGATCCACCGCCCGGCTGGTGCCCTGGCTCGGCCGGGGCGGGGGAGGCCTGGCATGGGTCGGCGCGTTTTGAGCCGGGAGCTCCCGGGCACGGTCAAGGCGCTCGGGTGGGTGAGCCTGCTCACGGATTTCTCGAGCGAGATGATCTATCCCCTGCTCCCGGGGTTCCTCACGGGAGTCCTGGGGGCGGGGGCCGGGGCCCTGGGGGTGATCGAGGGAGTGGCCGAGGCCACGGCCTCGGCGCTCAAGTGGGTGTCGGGCCGGTGGTCCGACCGGATGGCGCGCCGAAAACCCCTGGTGCTCCTGGGGTACACGGTGTCCGGGATGAGCCGCCCCCTGATCGGCGCGGCCGCCTCCTGGGTCGGGGTGCTCGGGCTTCGGTTCGCCGACCGGGTGGGCAAGGGGCTTCGCACCTCGCCCCGCGACGCCCTGATCGCCGACGCCGTGGAGCCCGGCCAGCGGGGCCGGGCGTTCGGGTTCCACCGGGCCATGGACCACCTGGGCGCCGTGGCGGGGCCGCTGGTGGCGGCGGCCCTCCTGGGCTGGGGGGTGCCCCTTCGGGCCGTGTTCTGGCTGGCCGCCTTGCCGGCGGCGGCCGTGGTGGCCGTGATCGTGTGGGGGGTGGCGGAACCGGCGCGGTCCCCTCCGTCCGGACCGGCCGAGGCCGGGGCCCCCGAGCCCGCGGGGTTCGGGCCCGGGTTCCGGCGGCTTCTCCTGGCCCTGGGGCTCTTCACCCTGGGGAACTCCACCGACGCCTTCCTCCTGCTTCGCATGTCCGAGCTGGGGGCCCCGGCCGCCGGGGTGGCCCTCCTGTGGGCCGCCCACCACGGGGTGAAGACCGCGGCGAACCTGTGGGGCGGGCGGGCCGTGGACCGGTTGGGGCCCCGCCGATGCCTGGCGGCCGGATGGCTGTGGTACGCCGTGGTGTACCTCGGGTTCGCCCTGGCCCGGGGGCGGGCCGCGGGGATCGGGTGGTTCTTGGCCTACGGCCTCTATTTCGGGCTGGCCGAGCCGGCCGAACGGGTCTGGACGGCCGCCCTGGCCCCCCGGGGGGCCAGGGGCGCGGCCTACGGATGGGTCCACGCCGCCATGGGGCTCATGGCCCTGCCGGCGAGCGTGCTCTTCGGGGCCCTGTGGGCCGCCTGGGGGGCGCCGGTGGCCTTCGGGGCGGGGGCGGCGCTCGCCCTGGCGGCCACGGGCGTCCTCCTCGCGGTGCCGGAAGGTGGGCGAGGTTAGGAGGCGGGCAGGCTGGAAAGCCATGAAGCGGGGGGCCGAAAACTCTCTTGCCGGGCGCAGGCCCGGGGCCGCTCGTGCGCCCTCCGAACCGCCCGTGGTAGGGTGGACACCATCCCCTTCCCCGGAGCCCCCCATGCCGAAGCCCCGGAACCGCTCCCGATCGCGGCTGCGCGAGGCCCTGTTGCGGGCGATCTACGACGCCGTGCCCGACATGATCTTCGTCCACGGGCCCGACGGCCGCGCCGAGGACGTGAACGAGAACGTGGAGCGGATCTATGGGTGGTCGCGAGAGGAGTTTCGCGAGGTGGATCCGGCGGAGGCGAGCGGCGCGGGCGTCGACTCCTCGGAGGTCTTCGAGAGGGTCCGACGGGCCCGTGAGGGGACGCCCCAGGACTTCGAGTGGGTGGCCCGGCGCAAGGACGGGAGCACGTTCCCGGTGGAGGTGCGGCTCCGGCGGCTCGAGGGGCCCGAGGCCGAGGGGCGGGTGCTGGCCCTGGTGCGCGACCTCTCCGAGGAGAAGCGCCGCCAGGCCGAGCTGCGCGCCCAGGAGCGGCTCGCCGCCCTGGGGCAGTTCGCCGCCGGCATCGCCCACGATTTCAACAACCTGCTCACCCCGATGGTGCTCTACCCGGAGATGCTGGCCGACCTGCCCGGGGTGCCCGAACGGGTCCGAAACGCTCTGCGGGTGATCGGCGAGCAGGCCCGGCGCGGCCAGGTGCTGGTGCGCCAGTTGCTCGATTTCGGCCGGGGGACGCCCAGGGAGAAGACCGTCGTGAATCTCCCCGAGCACCTCGGCGCCTTCTCGGAGATGGTGCGGCGGCTCCTCCCCGGCCGCATCGCTCTGGAGTTTCGCTCGGCCCCGGGCGAACACCGGGTGTGGGCGGATCCGATGGGGCTCGAGCAGGCAGTGCTCAACCTGGCGGCCAACGCCCGCGACGCCATGCCCGAGGGCGGCACCCTGACCCTGGCCGTGGACCGGGTCGGACCGGGGAACCTCCCTGCCGAGCCGGGAGCCCCGGACGAGGGGGAGTGGTGTCGGATCACCGTGGCCGACACGGGCGAGGGGATCCCGGCCGACGTGCTGCCCCGGATCTTCGAGCCGTTCTTCACCACCCGGGCCCCCGGCGAGGGCACGGGGCTCGGGCTCTCCCAGGTCCACGGCCTGGTGGCCGAACACGGCGGCCACATCACGGTGGAGTCGGAACCGGGCCGGGGGACCACGTTCCGGGTGTACCTGCCGTGCCGGGGGACGGAGGCCGGAGGACACAAGACAGGAGAAACCGGGTAGAGGCGGCCTGTTTGCAATACCTTTTCGCCGGTCGGCCGCACGGCGCCCTGCCGCGGCCTGAGCCAACGGACCGACCACCGCGGGACCGGCGACCGACGGCGGAAGCTCCTTGGATCTGACGGGGAGGGCGTCGGGACTTGCCCCCTCCCCCTGTCCCCCTCCCTCCAGGGGAGGGGGAACCGCTCTGCGCCGGCAGGGATCCTCGCCGTCTGTCTCCCTCTCCCCCCGAGGGGGGAGAGGGCCGGGGTGAGGGGGGCGGTTTGGGAGCCGCTGAGAATAGAATCACGAAGGATCTTAGCCTCTTAGCCTCCCAGCTTCCCAGCGGGAGAGCTTCTCCTCGACCGACGGGGGCAACGGGCCGAACAGCCGGCACAGATTCCAGGTGCGGCGGGCCATGTCGGGCAGGGCCTGCTCCCACAGGAAGTCCCCGTAGCGCTCGAGAAACTCGGGGGAGAGGGCACCGGTCGCGGATTCGCCGTCCTCTGCAGCGAGCGCTGGGGCCCCCTCCAGGTCCGAGAAGCCCTCCGAGCCGCGTTTCAGGGCGTGCAGCAGGAGCGCGGATCCGAGGGGGGCGGGGATGTCCCCGCCGGCCAGCAGATTTCTCACGCTCCCGATCCGTTTCAAGGTGGGTTCATCGGCCTCGTCGCCGTGCTCCAGCACCCATTGGTCCAAGAACTCGTCAAAGAGTTCCGCGTCCTCCCGGCCCAGTTCCTCCGCCGTCTCCAGGAAAATGCGGGTGACCTCCTGCCGGGCCGGCTTCGGGGTTTCCCGTACGAGCAGGGCGAACCTCACCAGGCACGGCAGAACGCTCGCGAAGGGGAGCCCCTGGGGCAGCCCCTCGGCCAGGATCTCCTCGACCAGCTCCTGAAGGTGCTCTTCCGCCGCCTCTCGTACCTCGTCCGGAATCGCTTCCGCCGCGTCGAGCGGGAGCCCCTCCAACGGCAGGGGTTGCCCCCTGGCCAGATGCTGCCGCAGCGCATCGGGCCCCCCCATGCCTTCGACCCATTCCGGCCACCGAACCTGGGCCTCCACCATGTTCGTGATGGTCAGTTCGTAAACGATTAGATCCAAGGGGGTTGGGTCATCCGCGACCGAGGGGGTTTCCTCGGCCATTGCCTCGGCCAGCAGTTCCAACGCCACCCCCGCGGCCATGGCGCGCAGGGCGGCGGGGTCGTCCCGCCAGCGCGGGGCGGCTTCCAGGACCTTCTGTTTCAGATCGCCCAACGAGGCGGGGGGTTCCACCTCCCGGAGGTAGCGGCGCATCAGTTCCCTGTAGAGGTCGGGAGTACGATCTTCTTCCGTCTTGCCCCGCAACTCCCCGAGCAGGAACTCTCGCAGGCGGTCTTTCCCGAACCGAACCTCCCGGAGGCCCGGGTCCTCCTGGAAGATCCGCGAGAGGACCCGGAGGTCCTCCTCGGGGTCTCCGTCGGTGGGGAAAAGGCGGGGAATCAGGTCGAACGGGTCCACGTTCGGTGCCCGGTGCGGAGCGCGGGGGGCGGTCTCCGGCTCGGGGCTCCGGGCGCAACACTTCTTGTACTTGCGGCCGCTCCCGCAGGGACACGGGTCGTTGCGGCCCACCTTCCGGGGTTGTTTCGGCTCCCGTGGGGGGAAGGCCGCGTTGTACACCCGGACCGCGGCCGCGAACGCGGCCATGCCGGCCAAGGCGTCATGACCGTCGTCGAGGTTGTAGCCCGCTTTTTCCAAGGCTTCGGCCGCCGACATCTCCAACAAGGGCGGAAGGTCGAGTCCGGCGAGCGGGTTGAAGGGTTTTGCACTCGGCATGGGAGTTCCTTTCCGAGACGGGCTGGGTGATCGGACCCGTGGTCGCATCAGCCGAACGGCGGGGTGTCCAGCGGCAGCACGTAGTCGTACCCCCCGGGGCCGCAGCGGCGCTCCAGGAGTTGGAGGATCTTCTTGCGCCGGAGCGCCGAGTCGCGGGGGCTGGCCACGTAGAAGGGCTTTCCGTCCTTTCCGTAGGTGAACTCCCGCTCGCAGGCGTCCGCGTCGATGCCCGCGAACACCCGCCGGGCGTCGCGGTAGTCCGGGTGGGGCTCGATCCCGAGATCCCGGGCGTAGGCCACCGCCCCCTCCACGAGCTTTCGCACGGCGGCCGGGTCCTCGGATCGGAGGCGGTGGATCTCGGCCAGGTGGTCCATGTGGTGCCGGTACTCCTCCAGGGTGTACCGGGCCAGGAACGCGCCCTTGACCCCGAGGCAGTAGACGTCCACCAGGAACACCCCGGCGGCGATGTGGCCGTCGGGGAGCCGCCGGGCCACCACCACGTTCCCGAGCCCCTGCTCGAACAGTTCCTCCGGCACGAGGCACTCGTGCACCGGCGCGTCGGCCGGAACGGAGGGCTTTCGGCCGCCCCCCGTGCCGGCCCTGGGCGCCTTCTTGGCCTTTCGCTTGGCGGCCTTCTTCTGCAGGGCCTTCTGTCGTCGCTTCTCGTCGCGCGCCATCAGGATTCCTCCCCGGAGTCGCGGGCCCGTTCCCGGTTCAGGGCCAGGAGCCGTTCCAGAATCTCGTCGTCGCCGAGGTCGGCGGGCCAGCCGTAGGCCGCGGCCACGGCCTCGTCGAGCCGCCGGTGGGCCAGGTCGAGCCACCGGGGCCGCTCGTTGTAGAGGTTCGTGAGGGTGCGGCGCTTGAGTTCCCGGGCGGCCTTGGGGTCGGCCGGCACCCGGCGGGCGTAGCGCACCGTGCCGATCCCCCGCTCGTCGGGGTTCGTGACGTGCCGGGCCCAGGGGCCGTCCACCGAGCCGGGGAACTCGAGCACCTCCTGCCGGGTCCACTCGGGCGGGTTGAGCCACCGCTCCCGCAGTTCGTCGAGGTCCCGGGCCGCCTCGGCCACGGCCCGTCGGGCGTCGGCCGGGGCCTCGGGCAGGGGGAACGTCTCGAAGCAGGAGGTCGGGGTGTAGCGGGGCCGGTCCTCGAGTTGGGTGCCCATCCGCAGGGCCCACACCTCGTGGAACCGGCTGTGGAGCACGCCGAACCAGAAGTCGTCGTCGGTGGCAAAGACGATGAGTTGGCAGTCGGGAAGGGTGGGCGGGCGGACCCAAACGAAGATCCGATGTTTGGCCACCCTGGCTGTGGCCACGAAGCGGCCCAGGGGCGCCAGGGCGGCGCGCATCGCCGGTCGTGGCTCCACGTGGCGCCACCAGGCGTCCCGGTACGCCGCCCGCCGGTTTTCCAGGCGCTTTGGCCGCACCCGCCGGCGCGCGAGTTCGAAGGGGGCCTCGTACCGGGCCGCCTCTTCCTCCGGCAGGTCGCACCCGAAGTCCACGATCCACATGTCCCGGGGCCGGCGGGTCACGTCGAGGCCGTTCACCCACGGCACGAGCACGTCGGAGTTGGGGCGGCCGTGGGGGTTGGGCAGGCCCAGGAGCGGCAGGGCCTCGTCGGCCGGCAGGTCGAAGGGGCCCCCCTTGGTGTCGCCCATGAACGCCAGGTTCCGAAGGGCCGGAAGGCGGACCGCCCGGGTCAGGTCGGCCCGGGCCGTGAGGTCGGCGTTGATCCGGTCCACCCGCCGGCCGTCGAGCACCCGCTCGGTCTCCTCGCCGTCGTCGAACCCCACCATGCTCACGTGCACGGCGGCCCCGTCGAGGATCCAGTCCCGGTCGCTCTCGGCGAAGAAGATGTCGCCGGTCTCCTTGATCCGCTCGAGCACCCGGCGGTTGGCCCCGCCCCGGATCCCCTGGGTGGCCAGGAGCCCGGCCCGGCGGCACCGGCCCCGCTCGACGGCGGCCCGGGCCTTCTCCAGCCAGTAGGCGCACAGGTCCGCCTCGGCCGGCACCCGGCCCCTGTACACCCGGAACAGGGCGTCCACGTAGTCGTCGCCCAGTTCGGCCCGGAGCTTCTTCCCGCCCAGGAACGGCGGGTTCCCCACGATGCAGTCCACGGCGGGCCACTCGGGCTCGGCCGGGTGTTCGGGGTCCGAGAGGTCGAGGATCGCGTCCCTGCACAGGAAGTTCTGCTCCAGGGGCCGGAGCACCGGGTCGGCGCCCCAGCCGTAGCCGTTGGCCCGGGTCCACTGGAGGTAGCCCACCCAAACGGCCATCTGGGCGAGTTCGTGGGCGTAGGGGCTCTTCTCGATGCCGTAGAGCTGCCAGGGCCCCACCTGGGGCAGGAAGCTCCCCAGGCCCCGGTCCATGGCGAAGACGAGGGCCTCCTTCTCGAGGTCCTTGAGCTTCTGGAGGGTCACGTAGAGGAAGTTGCCCGAGCCGCAGGCCGGGTCGAGCACCTTCACCCGGGCGAGCCGGTTCAGGAACCGGTGGAGGATCTGGCCGGCCTCGCCCCGGGCCTTGGCCCGAAGCCGCGGCCCGGGCGGCGGCTCGCCGCCCTTGGGGTGCTTTCGGCCGGTGCGCAGGAGGTTCTCGCACAGCTCCCGGACCCGGGCCCACTCCCGGCGCAGGGGCGCCAGGACCACGGGCTCCACCAGGGTCTCGATGTCGGCCCGGCTCGTGTAGTGGGCGCCGAGCTGGCTTCGCTTGGCCGGGTCCATGCCCCGCTCGAATAGGGTGCCGAAGATCGAGGGGTCCACGGCGCTCCAGTCGAGGCGGGCGGCCCGGTGCAGAGCGTCGAGTTCCCGGGGGGTGAGCTCCAGGGCCTCGGGGTCGTCGAAGAGGCCGCCGTCGAACCGCCGGATGGGGTCCACCCCGAAGTCGCCGCCCCGGGCCATGGCCCCGAAGAGGTCCGAGGCGAGCTTCTGGAACCGGGCGGGGTCGGTGCGGGTGCGGTCGAGGAGCCGGGTGAACAGGCCCTCGGGCAGGAGCCCGATGTCCTCGGCGAACAGGCAGAACACCACCCGGTCGAGGAACCGGGCGGCCCGGTGGGGGTCCACCCCGCGGCCCCGCAGGGCCTGGGCGATCTCGGCGATGCGGCGCGCCGCCTCCTCGGTGATGACCGCGCTCGTGGCGCCGGGCCGCAGGGCTTCGGGGTTGTGGAACACGGCCCGCAGGATCTCGAGGTTCCGGGGTTCCCCCAGGTTCTCCAGGGCGATCTCGTAGATCTGGGTGGGGGTGGCCGTGAAGTTCGTGCGGACGACGATGCGGTCGGTGTCGCTCACCACCAGGAGGGGCGGGTTCTCGAGGGCCTCCCGGTACTGGAGGAGCTGCGCGTAGGCCTTGTCGAGGCTCTTGTGGCGGCCCTTGTACTCCCAGCCGAAAAAGCCCTTCTTCCACACGTCGGCCCAGCCGTCGCCGCCCCCGGCCTTGGCCGCGCCCCGCTCGAAGGTGAACCAGGAGCCGTCCTTGTCGGCCTCGGCGGGCTTGGGGTGGCCCACGAGGTCGCACACGTCGAGGAAGTGCTGCTGGGCCGCGGCCCGCTCCGAGAGCGTGACGCCGCGCCATTTGGCGATGAACTCGGCTGGGGTCATGGGTCACCCGTGCGCCGGGGCATGGGCCTGCGCATCGGAGAGGCGGTCACGACAGGGTTTGGCGTTCCCCGCGATGGTATACGAACCGCATCGGACCGCTCAACGAAGGAAGCGAGGTGTCCATGTTTTTGGTATGATGCTTCGTGTCATGTCCCCCACGAGGAGGCGCTCCATGCGGGAAGTCAGGGCAGAGGAGATCGAAGCGGCCGCGCTGCAACTCAACGCCCTTGAGCGGGCCCGGATTGCCCAGCGGTTGCTCGACAGCCTGGAGCAGGATCCGGAGATCTCGGCGGCATGGGCCGCGGAGATCGAGGCCCGGCTGGACCGGCACGCCCGGGGGGAGGCGACCGCTCGGCCGGCGGGGGATGTCTTGCGGGGGATTCAAGACCGCCTGGCCAAATGACCCCGGTCGTTGTACTCGAGGACGCCGAACGAGAACTCCAAGACGCCGCCGAGTTCTACGAACGAGCGACCCCGGGTCTGGTTCAGAGCTGCACTACTGGCCCGCCGTAGGCCGCCACTTTCGGATCGGCCGTGAAGAGAGCCATCCCCTCCGCTCTGGCCTGGGCAACCAGAAGGCGGTCGAACGGATCTCGATGAAGCAAGGGGAGTTCCCCGGTCAAGAGAACGTGGCGCACCGTGACCGCGAGAGGCAAGATGCCGTCCCGGTCCAGACGGCTCGGCACGAAGTCGGCCGGGGGAGAAGGTAAGGGGAGCTTGCCGAGTTGGTACTTGATGGCGATCTCCCACGCGCTAGCGGCGGAGAGATAAAGGTGGTTCGCACCATCCGCGAGGATCTCGAGGGACTCGGCCGGAACGCGGTGGGGTGCCGTGAGGAGCCAAAGCCAGACGTGAGTGTCCAGCAAGATCCTCAAGGTTCTCCCTCGAATGCTTTTAGGATTTCCGGGAGTTCGTCGTCGAAGTCTGGGGGCACGGTGAAGAGCCCCGCGTCCCGGCCGAACACACGCTGCCGGGGTTCGGGAGCGTACGGGCAAAGCCGGGCGACAGGTTTGCCGGCCTTCGCGATCACGACCTCCTCGCCGGCACTCACTCGGGCCAGAAGCTTGGAAAGGTGAGTTTTGGCTTCGTGCACGTTCACCGTAATCATGGCGTAGACCTCCCACCTCGCAAACCTATATGCGGTGGGGGACCAAGTCAAAGCCTCAGGTTCCCGGCGATCTCCCGGGCGGCCTGAAGGGCGGCCCGGCCGGAGCGGATGCCCCGCTCCAGGGCCCAGCGCTCGGCCTGGGTCTCCCACCCGGGGGGCGGCTCCACCCCGAAGGCCCGCAGGTGCCGGGCCACGGCCTCCCGGTAGGTGGCCGGGTCGAAGGGGTAGAACCCCAGGGAGAGCCCGAACCGGTCGGCCAGGCTGATCGCCTCGGCCACGCTCTCCTGGGGGTGGATCTCGCCGTCGTTGGGGAACCGCTCGGGCACCAGGTGGCGGCGGTTCGAGGTGGCCACCACCAGGGTGTTCTCGGGCCGGGCCCGGATCCCCCCCTCCAGGAGCACCTTGAGTTCCCGGTACCGGTCGTCGGTGCCGGCGAAGGAGAGGTCGTCGAGGTACACGACCCAGCGCCGCGGGTCGGCCGCAAGGCCCTCGAGGAGCGCCGGGAGTTCCGGGATCCGCGGTTCGGGCACCTCCACCAGGGCGAGGTTGGGAAACGCCCGGAACAGGGTGCGGACGAGCGAGGATTTGCCCGTGCCCCGGTCGCCCCACAGGAGCACGTCGTGGGCCGGGGCGCCGGCCAGGAACCGCTCCACGTTGGCGTAGAAGGCCGCCTTCTGGCGGTCCATGCCGAGGAGGAGGTCGGGGTCCACCTCGGCCACCCGGGCGACCGGCACGAACCGGCCCTGCCACACGAAGGCGCGGGCCCCGGGGTCCGGGGGGGCGGCCGCGCCGGGTTCCGGGCCGCCGAGAAGCTGGGCGATGCGGTCGAGTTTTTCCAGAAGGGCTTGGATGGTGTCGGTCATGGGGGATCCGTTGGGACGTTAGGACGTTGGGACGTGGGGACGTCAGCCCGGCTTCCCGGCGGAGGGGCCGGGAGATCCCCGGGCCTCGGCAGCGGCTTTGAACTTCCGGAGTTGGGCCTCGTAGTAGGCGCGGTTCGACCGGGCCCGGGCCAGGGCCGCCCGGGCGGCCTCCACCGCCCCCGGGAAATCGCGGACCCGGAACCGCGCCTCGGCCAGGGTGTCGAGGATGTGGGGGTCGGGCTTGAGGCGCACGGCCATCTCGGCCAGGGCCAGGGCCCGCTCGGGCCGGTAGCGCGACGGGTCCTTCGTGGTCACGTACATCCAGGCCAGGTTGTTCAGGGCCTCGGCGTTCTTGGGGTCGAGCCGGATCACCCGGAGGTAGGCCTCCTCGGCCTTCGCCTCGTCCCCCGCCTCGTAGTAGAGGTTCCCCAGCACGAACCAGGCCGAGGCGTCCCGGGGGTTTTTCTCCACCCGGTGCCGGAGCCCCTGCTCGGCCACGAACCGGTTGAGCCCCCGGTCCAGGGGGCCCGTGTGGAGGGCCACGGCGAGGCCGCCCACGAGCACGACCCCCGAGCTGATGGCCGCGACCAGCCGCCGCACCCTGCGGTGATGGGCCCGGCCCACCGCCGGGTCCCGGGCCGCGGCCCAAAGGAAGGCCACCCGCTCGGCGATGGAGCCGTGGTGCCAGCTCGGCAGGTCCCGGATGTCCCCCGAGTACCGGGCCACCCGCTCCAGGGCCGACACCACCGGCTCGGGCCGGCCCAGGGCCTCCAGGGAGTAGAGGTCGGCCTGGCGCTCGAAGGCCCGGCTCAGCCGGCCGAAGATCCCCCGGAAATACGCCACGAGGAGCACCAGCAGGCCCGCCGTGGTCGAGGCCGAGACGATCAGGTCGGCCCGGGGGTTCCGGAGGAACTGGGGGTCGGCGATGCCCCACCCCGCGAGGGCGGCCTCCACCAGCCGGAAAAACACGGCCACGAGCCCCACGTACCCCACGAAGAAAAAGAGGTAGATCCACAGGTGGTGGTGGCGCACGTGGCCGGCCTCGTGGGCCACCACCCCCTCGATCTCCTCCGGCGTGAGGATCTCGGCCAGGGCCGGGGTGATGAGCAAGTACCGGTACCGGGGCACGAGACCCACGATGCCGGCCGTCAGGACCCGGCCCTCCAGGAGCGGCCAGTAGAGCATCTCGGCCACCCGGAGCCCGAGCCGGTCCGACAGGGCCTGGAGCCGGTCGCGCAACGGGCCGGGCTCGATGGGCTGGCACCCCCACATGGCCTTGACGAGGGCCGGCAGGAAGATCCCCAGGAGGGCGAGGAACGCCGGCGCGTAGAGGAGTTGGAGCAGGGGGTTGCCCTCGAGGGCCGCGTACCCGGCCGGCCACAGGGCCCGGAGGGCGTCCGAGAGCGCCATGAGCACGACCCACGGCGCGAGCACGGGCAGCTCCATGCGCGCGTGGGACCACACGAACCGCGCCCGGCTGCGGCTTCCCCCCAGGAGCACCCCGTGCAGGGGGTAGGCCTCCCACCACAGGATCCCCAGAAGCGCCACGAACGGCAGGATCCCGAGCACGCTGGCCAGCATCTCGGAGCGGCCGGCGGCCGGCTCCACCACGAGCCCCACGTAGTCGGTGGCGTAGCACACGGCCGCGAAGGGCACCAGCATGACCGCCTGGTAGGTCTGCACGAGCCCGGGGAAGAGGGCCCGGAGGTGGCCGGCCTCGGCCTCGTCGTGCAGGGCCTGGGCCATGAGCCGCCGGAACCGCCACCGGAGGGCGGCCCAGGTCACCACCGGGTAGAGCACCATGTGCCCGGCCGCCGACAGGGTCCAGACCGGCTCCCCGCCCCGGGGGGCCAGGGCCTGGATCGCGATCGCAATCAGGAATACGAGAACGTTTCCGTACATGGCGGGGCGCATTGTACCCGCAACCGGGGTGGTTGTCGCCAGGGGATTCCGCACGTTCGAGGTTCGGGCGCGAGGTCCCCGCTCGCGATTCTTGAGGAACGTGGTATGCATAGTGGGGCGGGTGTGGGGAAGGGGGGCCGACCCCGGGGGGAACGAGCGAGGGCTCCGGGGCCGCGCGGCATCCCGCAGGGGATCGGTGCTCCACCTTCCGGCAGGGGTCGGGGAAGCGAGGCCCTCGAGACCCGAGGAGGACATCCGTGGGGTTTTTCGGCGATCCGTCGGGGCGGCGGGCGGTGCTGGCCGGGGCCGCGTTCCTGGGGGCGGGGGCGGCGTGGCTCCTGGTGTCGGACCGGTGGGTGGCCGACCTGGGGCTCGATCCGGAGGGGTTTTTGCGGTTCCGGCGGATCGAGGCGGGAGTTCTCGTCGTTGCGGCCGCGGGCGCGGTGGCGTGGGTGGTGGGGCGGTTGCTAAGGGAGGAGGCCCGCCGGCAGGCCGAGGTGGAGCGGCGGGAGGCGCGGTATCGAACGCTCTTCGAGATGGCCCCCGTCGCGCTGTGGGAGGAGGACGCCTCGGAACTCCTCGACCGGATGGAGGAACTTCGGATCGAAGGGGGCGACCTCGCGTCCCGGCTCCGGAAGGAGCCGGAACTCCTGGCCGATCTGGCAGCCCGGGTACGGGTCCTCGACGTGAACCGCCGCGCCCTGGAACTCTACGGCGCCCGAAGGAAAGAAGAGCTTCTCGGCTCCCTCGACCAGGTCCTCACCCCCTCGGGGCTGGCCGCGTTCGGCGAGGCCGTGAAGGCGGTCGAGCGGGGGGAAACCGCGTTCGAGATGGAGGCCGAGAATCGCACCCTCCGTGGCCGCCCCCTCCGGGTCCTCCTGCGGTTTTGGGTGTCCGCCGAGGGGCCCGACCGAGGCCGGGCCCTCGTGAGCGTCACGGACCTCACCGAACTCCACCGGGCGCGGGAGGATCTCCAGCGTCTCGCGGCCCTGGCCGAGGAGAGCCCGGGACCGGTGCTCTCGTTCGACCGGGAGGGCCGGGTTCTATGGGCGAACGCCGCGGCCCGGCGGCTCGCGGAGGAGTTCGGCGCCCCCGGCCCGGAGGGGCTCCTGCCACCGGAGGCCCCCGAGGTGATCCGCCGGGCGGCCGCCACGGGCCGGCCGGTGCTGCGCCAGGAGGTCGAGCGGGCGGGCCGGTGGGTTTCGTGGAACGCCCTTCCCGTGGCCGGCGGCCGGTGGGTCCACGTGTTCGGGGGCGAGGTCACCGACCTCGTCCGGGCCCGGGAGGAACGGGGGCGGCTCGAGGCGCGGCTCCGGGAGACCGAGCGGCTCGAGGCCCTGGGCCGGTTCGCGGCCGGCATCGCCCACGATTTCAACAACCTCCACATGGTGATCCAGGGGAACGCCGAGTTGGGGCTCCTGGAGCCCGGGCTCCCCGACCGGACCCGGAAGGGCCTCGAGCGGATCGTGGCCGCCTCGGGCCGGGCGGCGGACCTGGTGGCGAAGCTCCTCGCGTATTCCGGGATCCAGCGGTCCGAGCCCGAGCCCGTGGACCTGGGCCGGGTCGTGGCCGGGGTCCTGGAGGACCTGGGGGAGTTGGTGCCCGACGGGGTCAAGGTGCAGCGCGATGACCGGCCCGGCGCCCCGGCGGCCTGGATCGATCCCGGTCAGGCCCGGATCGTGGTGCAGAACCTGGTGACGAACGCCGTGGAGGCCGTGGCCCCGGCCGGCGGGCGGGTGACGGTGCGCACGAGCGCGCTGGAGGATCCGGCCGGGTGGTTCGGGGAGGCCGAGGGGGAGCCCCCCGATCCCGGCCGCCGGTACGTGCTCCTCGAGGTCGCCGACACCGGCCCCGGCATGGACGAGGAGACCCGGCGCCGGGCCTTCGACCCGTTCTTCACCACCAAGTTCCTGGGCCGGGGCCTGGGGCTCTCGGTGGTGTGGGGCGTGGCCCGGGCCGTCGGCGGGGCCGTGCGGATCGACTCGGCCCCCGGCCGGGGCACCCGGGTCGGGGTGGCCCTGCC
>NZ_BAAHFQ010000037.1:0-25954 GCF_054681715.1 Deferrisoma sp. | reverse complement strand
GTCGTTGGCGGCCTCGCCCAGGTCCGAGCCCCATTTGAACGTGCAGGTCACCACCGACAGGCTGTCCTTGGAGATCGAGGTGATCCGGTCCAGGTTCGACACGATGCTGAGCCGGTCCTCGATCACCTTGGTGACGTTCGATTCCACGTCCCGGGCGTTGGCCCCCGGGTAGTAGGTGATGACCGAGATGGCCGGAGGGTCGATCCGGGGCAGGAGGTCGATGTCGAGCCGGGGCAGGCTCCACAGCCCGAAGAGAAGGAGCGCCAGGAGGCCCATGAGGACGGCCACGGGCCGCCGGACCGAAAGGGACGGCAGGCTCATGGCGCTACTCCCCCAACCGCTCGGTCACCCGCACCGGGGCGCCGGTGCGCACCACGCCCTCCCCCCGGACCACCACGTCCTCCCCCGGTTCGAGGCCCGAGCGCACCTCCACCCGCTCCCCCAGGGCGAGGCCGGGTTCCACGTCCCGGCGCTCGGCCTTGCCCTCCGGGGTCACGACGTACACGAACCACACCCCGCTTCCCGGGATCTTTCGCAGGGCGTCCCGCGGCACGGTGACGCCCTGGTGGCTTCCCACCTCGATCCGGGCCCTGGCGAACATGCCGGGCCGGAGCGGGGTGCCCCGGGCGGGCAGGACGATCTCCACGTCGCCGGTGTGGGTCACGGGATCGAGCCGGGGAAGCACCCGGGACACCTTGGCCTCGAACCACCGGTCCCCCAGGGCGTCCACGGCCACCCGGGCCGGCTGGCCCGCCCGCACCCGGGGCACGTCGGCCTCGGCCACCTGGGCCCTGAGCTTGAGCCGGTGGAGCCGGGCCACGGTGAGCACGGGCCGGCCCCCGACGGTGTCGCCCGGGTCCACGCGGCGGGCGGTCACCGTGCCGTCCCAGGGAGCCGACACCACGTGGTACGAGAGCCGGAGCTCGAGTTCCTCCAGGCTCTTGGCCAGGGCGGCCCGCTCGGCATCCAGGGCGGCCCGCTCGGCCCGGGCCACCTTGAGTTCCGCCTCCACGTGGTCGAGCTGCTGGCGGGGGCTCACCCCCCGTTCGAACAGGGTGCGAAACCGTTCGGCGTCGGTCTCCAGGAGTCCGATCCGGGCGTCCAGGGCCCGGGCCTTGGCGTCCAGCGCGTCGATCCGGGCCTTCACCCCCTCGATCTGGGTGCGCACGAGCTCGTCGTCGAGGCGGACGAGCACCTGGCCCTTTCGAACCCGGTCCCCCTCGTCCACGGTCACCTCGGTCACCGTGACCCCGGCCACCCGGGGCACGAGGTCGGCCGTCTCAAAGGCCTCGAGGGTGCCGGTGCCCTCCACGGTCTCCACGATCCGCTCGGCCCGGGCCGGGGCCACGGCCACCGGCACCGCCTCCTGGGCCGCGGCGGACGCCGCCACCAGCCCCACCGCCAGTACCACGCCCGCGATGCGCTTCATCGGCTCATCCCTCCCCACACCAGCCGGGCCACCAGGGCCGGCCGGCCGGACAGTCGGTCGGTTCGGTCGGCGTTGAGGTCGTGCTCCACGAGCCCCCAGAGCGTGCTCAGGAAAAACACGGCCGCGTCCTCGCCCGTGATCCCCGGCCCCAAGCGGTCGGCGTGCCCCTCCAGGAACCCGGCGACCCGGTCCCGGTGGGCCTGGATGCGGTCCCACAGGGCCGCGCCGATCACCTGCCGGAACGCCACCCGGCTCCCGAGGGTCTCCTGGGCCACGGCCCGGCACACGAGGGGTTCGGCCACCACCCGCTCCACGGCCGCCCGGGCGTAGGCCTCCAGGGCGTCGGGCAGCCGGGCCGCGGGGTCCGAGAGCACCTTCTCGGTGGCCTCGAACACCCCGGTCAGGAACCGGTCCACCATGGCCCGGAACAGATCCTCCTTGCTGGGGAAGTGCTTGTACAGCGTGCCCACGCCCATGCCGGCCTCCCGGGCGATCTCGGCCATCTGGGCGCCGGAAAACCCCCTTTCGGCGAACCGGCGGGCCGCCACCGCCAGGATCCGCTCCCGGGTCTCATCCAGGGTGCTCATGGGGATGCCTCCGTTCGAATGAAGATTCGAACGGAGATTCTGGGCCGGGGTGGCGCCGAAGTCAAGGGGCTTGCGGTGGGGCGGGAGGGGGCGAAGCGATCCCGAGGGCGTTCGGGGGCGGCCACCGTACCAGGGGCCAGAAGACAGAAGACAGAGGACAGGGGTTTGCTGACTATCCTGGGTAAGCCCCCGGCTCTGCCGGGGGACTCCCAGAGTTTGACAGTTCCCGGAGTATGCCGTTGTTCATTGCCCGTCGGCTCCACTCCCCGGGGATTCCGGTTCGGCTGGGGTCCATATTGCTGGGGGCAAGCGAGATGTTTGGGTTCAAAGGGTTTTGACTTTCCGGTTGCGATCAAGCCCCTTCGAGAGGCCAGCAACCGCAAGCCCCCGGCTTTGCCAGGGGTACCTGACATCTGTCCTCTGAATTCTGACCCCCGGTACGGCAGCCGCTCCCGCATGAGATGACACGGAAATCCCGAAGGGGTTCAGCCGCCGAGTGCCCCCGCGGACCCTACATCGAACCCGAGGCATTGGTTTGCCGCAACGAGATCCGCACCGTGGGCGGGTCCACCCGCACCGCCGAGACCCCGGGCGGGGTTTCGACGTTCTGGGGCCCGATCTGGAAGGTGCGGCGGCCGAGGCGGGCCAGCACGGCGTCCACCCGCACCTTCACCGCGTCCGGGGTGAGTCGCTCCACGGCCCGGCGCTTGCCCTGCACGACCACGGTCACCTCGGGCGGGGTCACGGATTCGAGTTCGTAGCCGGCGGGGAGGTTTTCGAACAGCACGGCAACCTTTCGCTCCGCCTCCACGATCTCGCCCCCCGGCCCGATGGCGGTCCAGGACACGAGGGCGAGCACCACGGCGGCCAGGGCAAACGGCCATTCCCGGCGGGCGCGGGCCCGCCACCGGTGGAGCTCGGGCCCCGGGCCCATCTCGGCAAAGAACTCCCGCAACACCCCGGCGAGTTCCTGGGGCCCGGCCAGGGTGCGAAGCTCCCCGTTTCGTGCCACGGACACCGTGCCCTTCTCCTCCGAAACCGCGACCACCAGGGCGTCGGAGCGCTCCGCCAGGCCCAGGGCCGCGGCGTGGCGGGTGCCGAACTCCCGGAGCCGCTCCGACTCCGCCGAGAGCGGCAGCCGGACGGCGTAGCGCTCCACCCGGTTGCCCCGGAGGATCACCGCCCCGTCGTGGCCGGGGGAGTGGGGATCGAACAGGCTGAGGAGCAGAGGTTCCGAGAGGACGGCGTCGAGATCGATCCCGCCGGTCAGGTGCCGGCCCAGGGGCTCCCGGCCCGGGAGCACGATCAGTGCGCCGGTGCTGGTCTGGGCGAGGCGGCCCACCGCGCGCACGAGGCTTTGGACGACGGGATCGGTGGGGTGGGCGGCCTTGCGGCGGGGGAGGCCCCAGGAGCCGAGGCGATCGAGGAGCCGCCGCAGGTCCGACTGGAACACGACCACCACGAGCACGAGGAACGCGGCCGACACCACCTGGAACAGGCGGGCCGTGAGGAGAAGCCCCAGCGCGTTCGCCCCGAGGTACACGGCCCAGAGCACCACGAGGCCCACGAAGGCCGAGATGGCCCGGGTCTGGCGGAGCCAGGCCAGGACCCCCCAGTAGAGGAACGACGCGAGGAGGATGTCGAGGACATCCCTCCACCCGATCACGAGGTCAGCGCTCATGGCCGTGGCATCTCCGCGGCAAGCGTGGTCAGCGGTTTACGGTTGGCGGCCCCCCGTTTCGCTCCCCGGCGGCCCCGGCGCTTCCCCCGATCGGGGGTCCGCGGGGGCCGGAGCCTCCCGGAGCGCGGGCTTCCCCTCGGCGGCGTGGTCAAAATACCGGCGGGTGGGGTACGCGAAGTCGATCCGCGGTTCGGCGGCAAAGGCCTCCAGAATGGCCTCCCAGAGGGCCTGCTCGGTTCCGCGCCGGCGCCGCGGCTCGCAAAGGTACCGGATCGTGAGCAGCACGCCGCTGTCGCGGACCGCCGTGTACACCGTGGGCGTAAGGGCCCCGTACCGGATCATGTAGCGCCGGGCCGCGGCCCGCAGCTTTTCCTGGGCCGCCGAGCCCAGTTGCCCGGCGTGGGTGCGGGCGATCTCGAGGAGGATCTCCTTGGCCCGCCTCCAGTCGCTTTCGAAGGTCACGAGCACGGGCAGTTCGTTCCAGATGTACCGGAACCCCTTATCGTAGTTGGCCACGGCCTCGCTGAACACCCTCCCGTTCGGGACGTGGACGATCCGGCCCGTGCTCTGGTCGGCCTCCACCCATCCCCCGATCTCCAGGAGGGTGAACTGGAAGATCCGGATATCGATCACGTCGCCCGCGACCGCGCCGATCTGGATCCGGTCGCCCACCTCGAAGGGCCTGCGCCACACGAGAAACAGCCACCCGGCCAGGTTCACCAAGAGGTCGCGCAGGGCGATGGCCACGCCGGCCGACAGAAGGCCGAGCACCGTGGCGACCGACTGGAACCCCCGGATCCAGATGCGGCCCACGAGCAGCACCCCCAGGGCGGCAGCCGCATAGGCGGTCCCCTTTCGCCAGTGGTAGAGCTTGTCGGGGTCGTCCACGCGCCGGTCCACGAGGCGCAGCACCGTCCGGCGCAGGGCCCAGAGCCCCAGGACCACGCCGGCGGTCACGGCGAGGTCCCACGCCACGCCGGGGGGCAGGGGAAGCGCCTCGAAAACCGAACGCAGCCGTTCGACCATGGGGGAGTTCACTCCCCCTCGGCCCGGAGCCAGGCGATGCCGTACGGCGGAAGCTCCAAACGCAGCGTTCCGTCGCGCACCTCGGCGCGGGTCCCGGAAAGGAGGTCCGTCCAGCACGTTGGGGGTTCACCCAGCTTCTCGGCGGGAACCTCCAGGGCGAGGGGCCGCGCCACCACACTCGTCACCGCCAGGAGTCTCCGTCCCGATGTTGGGGCGCGGCGCAGCACGGCGAACACCTCCTCGCCGAGGTCCAGGACCTCCTGGGAGGCGTTGGGGTGGAACTCCGGCGCCGAGGTCCTCGCCTCCAGGAGCCGCCGGAACCCGGCGAGAACCTGGTGCTGCCGGGTCGTGGGGTCCCGGAACCACCGCTCCAGCACCCCGTGGTAGATCTCTTTGCGGTTGATGGCCCGCGGTTCGGCCCCCCGGGCGATGGCCTTGGAATCGTTCTTCGCGCCGAAAAGGCTCGGCAGGTAGATCCCCGGCACCCCCCGCAGCGCTAAGGCCACCGACCGGCTGGCGAGATACCGGGCCACCTGGAGGTCCCGGGACTCCCCGCCGCGATCCCGGTTGAGGGCGCTCCACCAGGTGATGTTGAGCTCGTAGGGGCTGAGGGCGCCGTCTTCCGCCTGGCGCTGGGAGACGAGTCCGCCGTGCTCCCGGCAGCGCTCCACGAGAAACCCGATCTCCTCGTCCGGCAGGATGCCCCTAGCCCCGAGAAGGCCGATGCCGTCGTGGGACGAGAGGAAGTTGAGATAGTTGGCCGTGTCGGAGGGGTACTCGAGCCCCGCCGCCCAGCGGGTGAGGTGGCGGCTCGTGCCGCGCAGGAAGGCGTGGAGGACCAGGGGCGGCAGGGCGAAGTTGTAGACGAGCTGGGCCTGGTCCGTGCCGTCGCCGAAGTAGCGCACGTTCTCGGCGTGGGGCACGTTGGTCTCGGTGATCAGGGCCACCTCGGGCGCCACCACGTCGAGGGCGGCCCGGAGGAACTTCACGAGGGCGTGGGTCTGGGGCAGGTTGGCGCAGGAGGTGCCGATGGCCTTCCACACGTAGGTCACCGCGTCGAGCCGGACGAGCTCCGCCCCGTGGACCAGGTAGTTGAGGAGGATCTCCAGCACCCGGAAGAGCACCAGCTCGTTTCGGAAATTGAGGTCCACCTGGTCGCGGCTGAACGTGGTCCACACCCAGCGCGTGCCGTGGATCGTGGGAAACGCGCTCAGGAGCGGGGTGGGCCGGGGGCGGAGAACCTTGCGGAGTTCCGCCGGCGGGATCGCGTCGGGCCGGGAGAACGCGATGAACATCGCGTCGTACCCGGGCCTGCCGTTCAGGAACCGCTGGAACCACCGGCTCTTGGCCGACACGTGGTTGAACACCCCGTCGAACATGAGCCGGAAGTCACCGGCCAGGGCTTCCACGTCCTCCCAGGTGCCCAGCCGGGGGTCCACCTGGTCGTAATCCAGAATCGAGAAGCCCCGGTCCGACGAGTACGGGAAGAACGGCAGGATGTGAACCGTGTTCACGAGACCCCGCAGGTGCTCCGTCAGGAATTGGCGCAGGGCCTCCAGCGGGCGGAGCTTCCGGTTGATGAGGAGATCTCCGTAGGTGATCAGGATCACGTCCCGCTGGTCGAACCGGGTTTCCGGCCGGAACCCGTGCACCGCCTCCTGGGCCTCGGGGGTTCGGTGGGCGAAATACACCCGTAAAATCCGCGTGACCTCGGGCATGGCGGTCCGGGCGCGCCTGGGGCCGTAGAGAAAGGCGAGGAGGTCCTCCAGGCGCCGTTTTTGCCCGGGCGTCAGATCCAGGAGGGGGCGGGTGTAGTCGGGCTCCGGAAGGTGGAGGAGCGTTCGCGGCCGCGGCATGGTCAGGTCGGTCTCGGCACTCGCGGTAGGGGGGATTGTCGCCGGTAGGATAGCACGCCCAGCGGCGGGGGCGTACCGCTCCGCGGGCGCGCGAGCCAAAAAAGAGGCCCCGCTTTCGGCGGGGCCTCTTCGTGGAATCGGTGAATCAGCCAGGGGACTACGCGGTCCCCTCGATGATGCGCAGTTGGGGCGCCTCCGGGTCTTCGGAGGTCCAGACCTTCTCCTCGGACTCCTCGGAGGCCACGAACCGAGACACCTCCCGGATCCGGACCTCGCCCAGATCGAGCTCTTCCTGCAGATACCGGAGCACCTCGGCGGGGCTCGTGTTGCCGCAGGTGAACACGTCCAGGGCCACGAGGCCGTCGTCGGCGTAGCTGTGGGCCGACACGTGGCTCTCGTCGAGGAGCACCATGGCGGTGAACCCCGGCGGGGAGTTGTGGCCGAAATGATAGCGCACCTGGGAGATCACGTTGGCGCCGGCCCGGGTGGCGGCCCGGGCCATGGCCTCGAGGAACCTCTTGTCGTCGAGGCACACCTCCCGGCTCACGTTCCAGCAATCGACGAGAAGATGGCGGCCCTTGCCCTGGTTCATGGCGCGACCCTCCGTGCTTGGGGCCCCGTGGGGGCAACGAGGTGCGGTGGAAAGCCGCGCCATTATAGGGATGGGGCCGGCGGTGTAAAGAAAAAAACGAAAGGCCTGAGCCCCCGGACCGAGCCGGACGGAAAACCCTAAAACTCCAGTCGGTTGCGGCAAGGTTCCCCGGGCCTCCCGGAACCCGGGCGGCGCCCGGGGCCCGGGGGTGGCGGCCGTTGTCGGTTCCGGCGCCCTGTGTTAGGTTTCGCCGGTTCCAATCCTGCGCTTGCCGCACCGGAGGGAGGAGGGTCGCCGTGCGCTGGGTCGTGTTGGTCCTGTTCGCGTATCTCCTGGGGTCGGTGCCCACGGGTCTCGTGCTCGCCAAGGCCTTCGGATTGGGGGATCCCCGCCGGGCCGGGTCGGGGAACATCGGGGCCACGAACGTCGGCCGGACCCTGGGCAAGAAGTGGGGCGTGGTGACGCTCGTGGGCGACGCCCTCAAGGGGTTCATCCCCACGGCCCTGGCGCTGGGAGCGTTTGGCTCCCCCTGGGCCGTGGTCACGGTGGGGTTCGCCGCCTATCTCGGGCACCTCTTCCCCCTGTACCTCGGATTCCAGGGCGGGAAGGGCGTTGCCACCGGCCTCGGCGTGTTCCTGGCCTTGGCGCCGGGGAGCGTGGTGTGGGCGGCGTTCGTGTTCGCCGTGCTCGTGTGGCGGTTTCGTTGGGTGAGTTTGGGAAGCTTAGGGGCGGCCGCGGCCCTGCCGCTGATCCTGGCCTACGCCGACCACCCCCTGTCGGTGGTCGTCCTCGGGCTCGCGGTGGGGGCGCTCACGTTCTGGAAGCACCGGGACAATATCGAGCGGCTCCTCGACGGCACCGAGCACCGCCTGGGGCAGCCGGGATGAGCGCCGGGGATCTGCGCCGGTTGCCGGCGGTGGAACGGGTGCTCCAGCACCCCCGGGTCAAGGCCGCCGTGGAGGCGGGGGAGGTGCCGAGGCCGGTGGCGACCGATGCCGCACGGGAGGTGCTTGCCGCGGTGCGCGAGGAGGTGCGGGCGGGCCGGGGCGACGTCCCGGACCTCGACGCGGTGGCGAACCGGGTTCTCGACCGGGCCCGGGAGCGCACGGCGGCCCGGCTCGTGCCGGTGATCAACGCGACGGGGGTGGTGCTCCACACGAACCTCGGGCGGGCTTCTCTGGCCCTCGAGGCCCGGCGGGCCCTCGAGGTCGCCGCCGGGTACTGCAACGTGGAGTTCCGGCTCGCCACGGGCGAGCGGGGCCACCGCCACGAGGTGGTGGAGGCGCTCCTCCGGGAACTCACCGGGGCCGAGGCCGCCTGCGTGGTCAACAACAACGCCGCCGCCGTGCTCCTGGGGCTCGCCGCCCTCGCACGGGGTCGCGAGGTGGTGGTGAGCCGGGGCGAACTCGTGGAGATCGGGGGCTCGTTCCGGATCCCCGAGGTGATGGAGCAGAGCGGGGCGGTGCTCAGGGAGGTGGGCACCACCAACAAGACCCATCTCCGGGACTACGAGCGGGCCATCGGGCCCGAAACCGCCCTGCTGCTCAAGGTGCACACGTCCAACTACCGGATCCTGGGGTTCACGGCCTCGGTCCCCGCGGCCGAGCTCGTGGGCCTGGCGCGCCGCAACGGGCTCGCGGTGATGGAGGACCTGGGGAGCGGGTGCCTGGTGGACCTCGCGCGCGCCGGCATCGAGCCCGAGCCCACGGTGGGGGAGGCGTTGGCCGCCGGGGTCGATCTCGTCACTTTCTCCGGCGACAAGCTCCTCGGGGGACCCCAGGCCGGCATCCTGGTGGGGCGGCGCGAAGCCGTGGAGGCCTGCGCCCGGCACCCCCTGATGCGGGCCCTGCGGCCCGACAAGCTCACCCTGGCCGCCCTGGAGGCGACCCTGGCCCTCTACCGGGATCCGGTGCGGGTGTGGGAGCGGGTGCCGGCGCTCCGGATGCTCTCGGGGCCCGTTTCGGAGTTGGAGTCGCGGGCCGAACACCTGGCCGGAGCGATCCGGGCCCGGCTGGGCGGGGCGGCCGAGGTCCGGGTGGCCGCCGACGTCTCCCGGGTGGGGGGCGGGGCGTTGCCGCTGGCCGAGATTCCCACCCGGGTCGTGGAGATCCGCCCCTCGGACGGGGGAACGGCGGAGCTCGAGGAGCGGCTCCGGAGAGGGCGGCCGCCGGTGGTGGGCCGGGTGCGGGATGGGGCCCTGGTGCTGGACCCCCGCACCGTGGCCCCGGAACAGGAGGAGGCCCTGGTGGAGGCGGTGGCGGAAGCGGCTAGGCGGCTAGGCGGCTAGGCGGCTGGGCGGCTGGGCGGCTGGGCGGCTGGGCGGCTGCCCGGCGCGTGGTTGTTCGGCGCACTGGCTTCCCAGCTTTCCGGCTTTCCAGCCAGAAGAAAGGAGGTCTGCCGTGCAGAAGAAATGGATCGCGTTGGGGGCCGTGGTTCTGGCCGTTCTCCTTTTGTACGGGTGGGTCAAGGGCACCTACAACGGCCTCGTGGCAGCCGAGGAGGCCGTGGCCAAGGCCTGGGCCGACGTGGAGAGCACCTACCAGCGGCGGGCCGACCTGATCCCGAACCTGGTGGAAACGGTCAAGGGCTACGCCACCCACGAGAAGGAGGTCCTAACCCAGGTCACCGAAGCCCGGAGCCGGGTGGGCCAGATCCGCGTGGACGCCCGGGGGCTGGCGCCCGAGGCCATCGAGCGGTTCCAGAAGGCCCAGCAGGGCCTGAGCGGGGCGCTCTCGCGGCTTTTGGCGGTGGCCGAGCGATACCCGGACCTCAAGGCGAACCAGAACTTCCTCGACCTCCAGACCCAGCTCGAAGGCACCGAGAACCGCATCGCCGTGGCCCGCCGGCGGTACAACGAGGCCGCCCGGGCCTACAACACCCGGATCCGGTCGTTCCCGGCGAACCTGTTCGCCCGGGCGTTCGGGTTCGAGCCCAAGCCGTATTTCCAGGCGGAAGAGGGCGCCGAAGCGGCGCCCAAGGTGAAGTTCTGACGTGGTCGCCGGTCGCCGGTCCCCGGTCTTCAGTCGGTGGGGGATGCCCGGGGCGGTGTGCGCGCTGGTGCTCCTCGCCTTCGCCCTCGCCGCGGCCGGCCTCGAGGTGCCCCCGCGGCCCCTGGGGAGGGTGAGCGATTTCGCGGGGCTTCTGAAGCCCCAGGAGCGGGCCCGGATCGAGGCGAGGCTCGCGGAGATCGAGCGGACCACGTCCAACCAGTTCGCGGTCGCCATCTTCCCGAGCCTCGAGGGGGAGGACCTGGAGGACTTCTCCATCCGGCTCGCCGAGGCCTGGAAGATCGGCCAGAAGGGCCGGGACAACGGGGTGATCCTCCTCGTGTTCCTCGAGGAGCGCAAGGTGCGCATCGAGGTGGGCTACGGCCTGGAGGGGGCGATCCCGGACGTCCTGGCCGGCCGGATCATCCGCGAGGTGCTGGCCCCCCGGTTCCGGCAGGGCGACTACGCCGGCGGCATCCTGGCCGCCGTGGACGCCCTGGACCGGGCGAGCCGGGGGGAGTTCACGCCGGCGGCCAAGCCGGAGCGATCCCAACGGGTGCCGCCCTTCGTGGGGGTCCTGCCGTTCGTTCTTTTTGCGATCTTCTTCCTCTCGGCCGTGGCCCGGTCCCGTTCGACCCACATCGGGGGGCGGCGGGTGAGGCGGGGCGGGTTCTGGTGGTTCGGGCCGGGCGGCGGGTTCGGGGGGGGCGGCTTTGGCGGGGGCGGCGGGTTCGGTGGCGGGGGGGGAGGTTTCGGGGGCGGCGGCGCGAGCGGAGGGTGGTGAGCCATGGCCGAGCGGAAGAAAAGGCCCGCGGCCTTTTTGACCCCGGAGGAGCGCGCGGCGGTGGAGGAAGCCATCGCCGAGGCCGAGGGGACCACCAGCGGGGAGATCCGGGTGGTGATTTCCCGGAGCGCCAAGGGCGACCCCCTCGAGGCGGCCCGAAAGGCGTTCGTCCGGCTCGGGATGCACCGGACCCGGGAGCGGAACGGGGTTATCATCCATCTCGCCACAGCCGACCGGAAGTTCGCGATTTACGGCGACGAGGGCGTCCACCGGATCGTCGGGCAGGAAGGGTGGGAGCGGATCCGCGACGGCATGGCCGAGCGGTTCGCCCGGGGTGCGTTCGGCGAGGGCCTCGTCTACGCCGTGCGGGAGGTGGGAAAGGTGCTGGCCCGGCACTTCCCCTGGCGCCCCGACGACGTGAACGAGCTCCCGGACGAGGTCGTCGAGGAGGATTGACCCCCGGCGGCGGGAGGAACCACGGAGGGAGCGGTTTCGTGTGGCCCCGAGGAAGGGCTTGCTCTGGACAAAGTGGGTCACGGGCCCTGGAGGCTCTTGGTGTATACCTGGGCCATCGCCCTAAGACCGCCGGCCTGAAACGGGGGGCTAGAGAACGCCGAACCCTTCCCCATTCCCGATTCCCCACCCCCCACGGAGGCGTCCCATGGCAACCCACGAAATTCTGAAGTTCCAGTTCGAGGACGTGCTCGACCCCAAGACCCGGGAACTGTGCGCCCTGGCCGCCGCGGCGGCCGGCGGATGCGCCCACTGAACCCAGATGCACTTCGCGGGCGCGAAGAAACAAGGGGCGACCGAGGCGGAGATCCGGCAGGTGCTGGCCATGGCCATGATGGTGGGGGCGGCCCGGGTGCGGAACTTTGTGACGGAAACCCTGGGGGTGGGGCTCAAACCGGGGGAGCCGGGGGAATGACCCCAGCGATTCCGCTCGCCGCGATCCTGGCCGGGGGGAAATCCCGCCGCATGGGCCGGGACAAGGCCCCCATGGAGTTTCTGGGAGTCCCGCTGATCGAACGGGTCTGGCGGGTGGCGACGGCGGTGGCCCAGAAGGTGATCGTGGTGGGCGGAGCGGGGTACCTGGCCGACAAGGGCGTGCCCACCGTGCCCGACCGATTTCCCGGGGCGAGCGCCCTGGGGGGCGTCGCCACGGCGCTGGGCTGGGCCCGGGAGGAGCTGGGGCCGGGGACCTGGGTGCTCTGCCTCGCGTGCGACCTCCCACTCGTCCGGCCGGAACTCCTCTCGCTCCTCTGGGATCTGCGAGACGAGGCGCAGGTGGTGGTGCCCCGGGTCGAGGCCGGGTACGAGCCCCTGGTGGCCCTTTACCGGGAGGACGGCTTGGGGGTCTTGGAGGAGCAGATCCGGGGTGGGGATCTGAGCATCCTCCGGGCGTTTCCCCGTTTGCGCACCGTGGAGGTGGGGGAGGAGGTCCTGCGCCGGGCCGACCCGGAGTTGCGCTCGTTCCTGAACCTGAACCGGCCCGAGGACGTGGAAAAGGCCCTGCGGTTGGCTACGCGGATCGGCGGTGCCGGTGCCAGTGGTCCAGGTACCTCTCCCCCTGGCGGCGCCAGTCGGCAATCCGCCGGGTGAGGAACCGGAGAATGGGGGGGAGGGGGTTGCGTCTCAACCAACGACTCCGCAGCATGGTAGACCGTCCGTCGCCGTCGCGATGGTGGTTTGCGGAACCTTTAAAATGCAGGGATCGTGCCCGCGCCTTCCATCCGCAATGGCAAGAATAGGGTAATCCGTTTCCCAAAGAGGGAAAAGTCCCGGAGCACCCACCCGCCGGAGGGCGGGGTTCGGGGTGCAGGGTTCGGTCACTCCTCGGGGGCCGGAGGGGGCGATGCCGCGGCCGGGCCGTAAGGCCCGCAGGAACGCCGGTCGCGGCTTGGAAGCTCCCCAGGGCCCCTTCGGGGCCCCCCCTACGCAGGACAGTACCGTCCGAGTCAGGGTTTAGGGTGGGAGCGGCGTCCACGCCGCCATCCGGGCCGAAGGCCCGAAAGAAAGGACGTCGCGGCTTGGAAGCCGCTCCCACAGGTTGGCCGACGCGATGACGCCGGAATCCCCAAGGTTCTTAGCCGCCTAGCTGCCGCGCAGCCCAGCCGCTTAGCCGAAGTTACTTGGAAGCCGCTCCCAGGGGCTGGGACAGCTGCTGGCGCTGGAATCCCAAAGGATTTTGGCGCCCTAGCATCCCAGCCTCCTAGCGTCCTAGCGGCCGTCTTCTAGCCGTTTCGCACGAGCTGAGGGTTGACAGCCCTCATGGGAGTTCACTATAGTCCGCTTTTCGCTCGAAACGGTGGGCCCTACGGGGCCGTTGGTCGGAGGAATGGAAAGCCATGTACGCAGTGATCCGTACCGGTGGAAAGCAGTACCTCGTGGGGCAGGGGGACTTCCTCAAGGTGGAAAAGCTCCCGGGGGACGTCGGGGAGCAGGTGGTGTTCGAGGACGTGCTGCTCGTCAACGACGGCAGCGAGCTCAAGATCGGCAAGCCCGTGGTGGAGGGGGCGCGGGTGCGCGGCACCATCGTGGAGCAGGGCCGCGACAAGAAGATCATCGTGTTCAAGATGAAGCGCCGCAAGGGGTACCGCCGCAAACAGGGACACCGGCAGTACTACACCGGCGTCAAGGTCGAGGCCATCGAGACGGCCTGATCCGAGGAGGTGAGAGGACATGGCTCATAAAAAGGCAGGTGGAAGCTCCCGGAACGGCCGCGACAGCATCGGCAAGCGACGGGGCGTCAAGCGGTTCGGCGGCCAGACGGTGCGGGCCGGCAACATCCTGGTGCGGCAGCTCGGCACGAAGTTCAAGCCCGGCAAGAACGTGGGGTGCGGCCGCGACTACACCCTGTTCGCCCTGGTGGATGGGGTGGTCAAGTTCGAGACCAAGGGCCGCGACCGGCGCGTGTACGTGAACGTGATCCCGGCCGAGGAGGCGGCGTCCTAGGGGGCCCCTCCCGGACCCGACGATCGAGGTTTCGAGGCCCGGACAGGGAGTTCCCCGTCCGGGCTTTCGTTCATTGGGGCTCCGGGGGGCGCTGACCGACGACCGAGAACCGCTTCCAAGTCACTCCCCGCTGGGACGCTAGGAGGCTGGGAGGCTGGGAAGCTAAAATTCTTTGGGATTCCAGCGTCAGCGGCTGCCGTATCAGGGGCCGGAATTTAGAAGTCAGAGGTCAGAGAACCCCCTGTCCTCTGTCGTCTGTCTTCTGGCCCCTGGCATGGTCTTCGGTTCCGTGGTCCAGACGGCCGCGGCGCACCGTCTGGCCGAGGCGGAAGCTATTGTTTTTGCGAACAGACCGCGCCTCGCGGCCTACGGAGCTTCCATGAAATTCATCGACGAGGTGGAACTCACGCTGGCCTCCGGCAACGGGGGCGCCGGGTGCGTGTCGTTCCGAAGGGAAAAATTTGTTCCCCTTGGAGGCCCCGACGGCGGCGATGGCGGACGGGGCGGCGACGTGGTGCTCGTGGCCGAGCCGCGGCTCACCACGCTCCTCGATCTGCGGCATCGAAGGGTGCTCCGGGCCGAGAACGGCCGGCCGGGCATGGGGTCGGACCGCACCGGCCGCAGCGGCCGGGATCTGGAGGTACGGCTCCCGGTGGGCACCGTGGTGCGCGACGCCGAGACGGGCGAGGTGCTGGCGGATCTGGTGGAGCCCGGCCAGCGGGTGGTGCTCCTCAAGGGCGGCCTCGGGGGAAAGGGGAACGCGCGGTTCGCCACGCCCACCAACCGGGCGCCCCGGTACGCCCAGCCCGGCACCCCGGGGGAGGAGCGGCGCGTCCGGCTCGAGCTCAAACTCCTGGCGGACGTGGGGCTCGTGGGATTCCCGAACGCGGGGAAGTCCACCCTGATCTCCCGGATCTCGGCGGCCCGGCCGAAGATCGCCGACTACCCGTTCACCACCCTGGTGCCCAACCTGGGCGTGGTCCGGTGGGCCGAGGAACGCTCCTTCGTGGTGGCCGACATCCCGGGCCTCATCGAGGGGGCGCACCGGGGGGCGGGGCTGGGGATCCGGTTCTTGAAGCACGTGGAGCGCACCCGGCTTCTTCTGCACCTGGTGGATCCCACCCAGGGCGATCCGCTGACCCTCTACCGGGCCGTGCGGCGGGAGCTCGAGGCCTTCAGCCCGGATTTGACCGAAAAGCCCGAGCGGGTGGTCGTCACGAAAGCCGATCTCACGGAGGTGCGCGAGGCCCTGCCCGCGATCCGGGGGGCGTTCGCGGCCGAGGGGGTCGAGGTGCGGGCGATCTCGGCGGTCACGGGCGAAGGGGTCCGGGAGCTGGTGGTGGAGACCGGCCGGGCCCTGGAGGAACTGGAGCGGCCCGCGGGCGGGGAGGAGTGAGCCGGCCGGCGGCCGCCGGGATCCGCCCGCTTTCCAGTCTACCGGGTTTCCAGCTTTCCAGCAGAGACGAACAGGAGCAACGCCTTGAGCAGGAACCGTTTGGCCGAGGCGCACCGGGTCGTGGTCAAGGTCGGGAGCCAGGTGCTCACGGGCCCCGACGGGCGACTCGATCGCCGCGTGTTCGAGATGCTGGCCGACGACATCGCCGCGGCGAGGCGGCGGGGGAGCGAGGTGGTGCTCGTGAGCTCGGGGGCAGTGGCGGCCGGCATGGGGCGGCTCGGGCTCGAGCGCCGGCCGGGCACGATCCCCGAGGTGCAGGCACTGGCCGCGGTGGGACAGATCCACCTGGTCGGGCTGTACGAGGAGGTGTTTCGGCCCCACGGGATCCCCGTGGGCCAGGTGCTCCTCACCCGCGACGACCTGGAGAGCCGCCGCCGGTACCAGAACGCCAAGACGGCCCTCCTGGCGCTTCTGCGTCTGGGGGCCGTGCCGGTCATCAACGAGAACGACACCGTCGTGGTCGAGGAGCTCAAGTTCGGCGACAACGACAACCTCTCGGCCCTCGTGACGAATCTGGTCGAGGCCGAGGCCCTGGTGATCCTGAGCGACATCGAGGGGCTTTTCGACCGCGACCCCAAGGTGCACCCCGACGCCCGGCTCGTGGAGCGGGTGGACCGGGTGGACGAGACGGTGGAACGGTTCGTCGGCCGGTCCCGGTCCCGGGTGGGCACGGGGGGCATGGCCACAAAGCTCATCGCCGCCCAACGCGCCACCCACGGCGGCGCCGCGGTGGTGATCGCCTCGGGCAAGGCGCCCCACGCCCTCCGGCGGATTCTCACCGGCGAGCCGCTGGGCACGTTCTTCGCGCCCCAGGCCGACCGGCTGCGGCGCCGCAAACACTGGATCGCCTACACGGTCCAGCCGGTGGGCCGGATCCGGGTGGACGCGGGGGCCGTGCGCGCCCTGGTGGACGGCGGAAAGAGCCTCCTTCCCAAGGGGGTTGTCGGCGTGGAGGGCCAGTTCGAACGGGGCGACGCCGTGGTGGTCGAAGGGCCCGGCGGGGAGGAGGTGGCCCGGGGCCTCGTGGCCTACAGCGCCGAGGAAGTGCGCGAAATCGCGGGGTTGGCTTCGTGGGAGATCGCTGATAGACTCGGCTACACCTTCGGGGACGAGGTCATCCACCGGGATGACCTCGTCGTGTTCCGGGAGCCCGCGTTCGGGGCGGGGGCGCCGGCGGGCTCCGAGAAGAGGGAGTAGGACATGGCGTTGCGCGACGATCTGGTGGCGATGGGGCAGCGGGCCCGGAGGGCGAGCCGGGAACTCGCGCGCCTTTCGAGCCGGGTGAAGGACGAGGCCCTGCGGGCCATGGCCGACGGGCTCGAGGCAGCGCAGGCCGAGCTCCAGGCCGAGAACCGCAAGGACCTGGAGGCCGCCGAGCAGGCCGGGCTCTCGAAGGCCATGATCGACCGGCTGACCCTGTCGGACGCGGTGATCGCCTCCATGGCCCAGGGGTTGCGGGAGGTGGCGGCCCAGACCGACCCGGTGGGCGAGGTGGTCCGGATGTGGAAGCGGCCCAACGGGCTTCTGGTGGGCAAGCAGCGCATCCCCCTCGGGGTCATCGGCATCATCTACGAGTCGCGGCCCAACGTCACGGCCGACGCGGCCGGGCTGTGCCTCAAGGCCGGGAACGCCGTGATCCTGCGGGGCGGCAAGGAGGCGATCCACTCGAACCGCGCCATCGCGAAAGTGCTCGGCCGCGCCGCGGCGTCGGCCGGGGTGCCGGAGGGCGCGATCCAGGTGGTGGGGGTGACCGACCGGGAGGCCGTGCTCGAGATGCTCCGCCTGGAGGAGTACATCGACCTCATCATCCCCCGGGGCGGGGAGGGCCTGATCCGGTTCGTCACCGAGAACAGCCGCATCCCCGTCATCAAGCACTACAAGGGGGTGTGCCACGTGTTCGTGGACGCCTCGGCCGACCTGGACGCCGCCGAGCGCATCGTGCTCAACGCCAAGTGCCAGCGCCCCGGCGTGTGCAACGCCCTCGAGACCCTGCTGGTGCACCGGGACGCGGCTGAGGCGTTCCTCCCGCGGATCGGCGCGGCCCTCACGGCGGCCGGGGTGGAGATCCGGGGCTGCCCCGAGACCCGGCGGTGGATTCCCGACGCCCGGGAGGCCACGGAGGACGACTGGTACGCCGAGTACCTCGACCTCGTCTTGGCCGTGCGGGTGGTGGACGGGCTGGACGCCGCCATCGACCACATCGAGCGCTACGGCAGCCTCCACACCGAGGCCATCGTGACCCGCGACTACGCGAACGCCCAGCGATTCGTGCGCGAGGTGAACTCCTCGGTGGTGGCCGTGAACGCCTCCACCCGGTTCAGCGACGGCCAGCAACTCGGCCTCGGGGCGGAGATCGGCATCTCCACCACCAAACTCCACGCCTTCGGGCCCATGGGCGTGGAGGATCTCACCACCACGAAATTCGTCATCTTCGGCGAAGGGCAGGTGCGTGAGGGCTGAGGCGCCCCCGCCGGACCGGCCGGGGGGCATCGGGGTGTTCGGGGGCACCTTCAACCCGGTCCATCTGGGGCATCTCCGGGCGGCGGAGGAGGTGGCCGATGCCCTCGGACTCGAACGGGTGTGGTTCGTCCCGGCCCGGATTCCCCCCCACAAGGGGGCCGAGGGGCTCGCCCCGGCGGAGGCCCGCCTGGAGTGGCTTCGGGCGGCCGTGGCCGACAACCCCCGGTTCGGGGTGTCGGACCGGGAACTCCGGAGGGAGGGGCCGAGCTACACCGTGGACACGCTCACCGAGTGGCGGGCTGAGGTGGGGCCCGACCGTCGCCTGTGGTTTCTCCTGGGAGCCGACGCATTCCGGGAGATCCACACGTGGCACCGTTGCCCGGAGCTCTTCGCCCTGGCCGATCTGGCCGTGATGCGCCGTCCACCGGACGAGGGTCCCCTCGGACCGCCCCGGGCCCTGGAGAGCGATTTCGAGGCCACCCCCCACGGGTTCCAACACCGCTCGGGCCGGGAGGTGCGGATCGTGCGGGTGACCCCGCTGGACATCTCCTCGTCCTCGATCCGGGACCTGGTCGCCCGGGGGCGCTCGGTGCGCTACCTCGTGCCCGAGCCGGTGCGCGTGGTGTTGGAACGGGCGGCCCGGGAGCATCCTGTCTGGTTTTTCGGGAGTGGGACATGACCGACGAAGAGATCCTGGAGCGCGTGATGATCTGCGCGGCGGCCGCGGCGGAGAAGCGCGGGGCCGACCTCGCGGTGCTCGACGTGCGAAAGCTCGCCGGGTTCACCGATTACTTCCTGATCGTGAGCGGATCCAGCGACCGGCGGGTCCAGTCCATCGCCGAAGGGGTGCTCGACGCGATGAAGGAGCGGGGGGTGCGGCCCCTGGGGGTCGAGGGAATCCGCGAGGGGCGGTGGGCGCTTCTGGATTTCGGGGACTGGGTGGTCCACGTGTTCTACGAGGACGTGCGCCAGGAGTTCGGGCTCGAGGATCTGTGGTTCGACGCGCCCCGGGTTCCGGTGCCCGGAGAGATCCTCCATCCGAAGCGGGAGTCGGCGCCGTGAGCGAACCACGGGTTGCCGTGGTGGGCGCCGGGGCCTGGGGGACGGCCCTGGCCACGGTGCTGGGCCGCAAGGGGATGCTGGTGCGGCTGTGGGTGTACGAGGCTGACCTGGCCGAGCGCATGGCCTCCACGCGGGAGAACGACCTCTACCTTCCGGGTCACCGGATTCCCGACCCGGTGGAACCCACCGCCGATCTGGAGACGGCCGTGTCGGGGGCCGAGGTGGTGGTGAGCGTCACCCCCTCCCAGGTGGTGCGGCAGGTCATGGGCCGGGCGGCCCGGTGGGTGCGGCCCGACGCATGGGTCGTCACGGCCTCGAAGGGCATCGAGATGGGCAGCCTCCGGCTCATGCACGAGGTGTTGGCCGAGGTGCTTCCCGAGGGGATGGAGGGCCGAATCGCGGCCCTTTCGGGCCCCTCGTTTGCGGCCGAGGTGGCGAAGGGCATGCCCACGGCGGTGAGCCTCGCGTGCCGCGATGCCGAAGGCGCGGCACGACTCCAGGCCCTGTTCTCCGACGCCCGGTTCCGGGTGTACACCCTCGACGACCTGGTGGGGGTGGAAACCGGGGGGGCGCTCAAGAACGTGGTGGCCCTGGCGGCCGGCATCTCCGACGGCCTGGGGTTCGGCCACAACAGCCGGGCGGCCCTGATCACCCGGGGTTTGGCGGAGATCAGCCGACTGGGGGTCGCCCTGGGGGCGAATCCCTTGACCTTCCTTGGGCTTGCGGGCATGGGGGACCTGGTGCTCACCTGCACGGGGGGGCTCTCCCGAAACCGGACCGTGGGCCTTCGGCTCGGCCGGGGAGAGGCCCTGGATTCCATTCTGGCCTCCATGCGGGCCGTGGCCGAGGGGGTCAAGACCACGGGTGCGGCCGTGGAACTCGCCCGCCGCAAAGGGGTCGAGATGCCGATCGCCGAAACCGTCCAGGAGGTGCTGGAGGGGCGGTTGGCGCCGGCCGAGGGGGTGGAGCGGCTGATGGGCCGGCCGGCCAAGCGGGAGTTCTGGGACCTGGAGACGCCCCCGGCATGAGGGGGGTGTTCCTGACGTTCGAGGGCGGGGAGGGCACCGGGAAGAGCACCCAGGCCCGGCTCCTGGCGGAGCGACTCTCCGAGGCCGGGTGGCGGGTGAGGCTCACCCGGGAACCCGGCGATACGCCCCTGGGCAGGACCCTCCGGAAGATCCTCCTGACGCCGAGCGGCGATCCGCCCTGCCCGTTGGCCGAGTTGCTCCTCTACGCGGCCGACCGCGCCGAGCACGTGGAGAAGGTGGTTCGGCCTGCCCTCGAGGCGGGGGAGATCGTGATCTGCGACCGGTTCGCCGACGCCACCGAGGCCTACCAGGGCTGGGGCAGGGGGCTCGACCTCGGGCAGGTGCGGGCCCTGAACCGGCTGGCGGCCGGGGGGCTTGTGCCGGACCGGACCGTGCTCCTCGATCTGGATCCCCGGGAGGGGGTGGCGCGGTCGCTCCACGGAGTGTCCGGCCCCGGGGCGGAGATCCGGTTCGAGCAGGAGAAGCCGGAGTTCCACGACCGGGTTCGCCGAGGGTACCTGGCGATCGCGGCCCGGGAGCCCGGGCGGGTGCGGGTGGTGGACGCCGGCGGCACCCCGGAGGACGTGGCGGCCCGGGTGTGGGCGGCGGTGGCCGACCTGTTCCAGGGAAAGAGGGGGTAAAGTGGGGTTCGACCGGATCGTGGGCCACGAGCGCCCTTTGCGGGTGCTCCGCCGGAGCCTTTCGTCCGGGCGGATCCCCCACGCCTATCTGTTTTGGGGGCCGAGCGGTATCGGGAAATCGCTGGTGGCCCGGGAGGTGGCCCGGGTGCTGCTGTGCCGGTCTGAAGAAGCTCTCGGCCGGGCCGAGGCCTGCGGGGCGTGCCGGTCCTGCGGCCGGCTCGACTCGGGCACCCATCCCGACCTGCACGTGCTCGAGGCCGGGGGCGCAAGGGTGGGGGTGGACGAGGTGCGCGGCCTCCAGGAGGCCCTTGCCTACCGGGCTTTTGAGGGCGGCCGGCGGGTTGCTATACTCCCGGACGCCGCCCGGCTCACCCGCGAGGCGGCCAACGCCCTCCTCAAGACGCTGGAGGAGCCGCCCGAGGGGGTACACCTGATCCTGATCGCCAGCCACCGCGAACAGCTCCTTCCCACGGTGGTGTCCCGGTGCCAGGGGATCCGGTTCGACCCGCTCGACGATGCCGCGGTGGAGCGGGTGCTCGTGGGGTGCGGCATCGACGGGGCCGAAGCTCGCCGGCTCGCCGGCATCGTGGCCGGGCGGCCGGGCCGGGTGCTCGCACGGGGCGTGGGCGAGTTCCTGGAGTTCCTCGGGGAGGTCGAGGCGGCGGCCGACCGGTGGGATCGGGGAGGCGCCGGCGAGGCGCTGCGGCTCGCGGCCGAGTGGGCCCGGGCCCCCGACCTTCGGCAGCGCCTGGAGTTGCTCCAGTCGGTCGTGGCCGAGCGGATTCGCCGGCTCGGCAACGATGTGGAAACCTGGATCGACCGGCAGGCCGGGGTCACCCGGGTCCTGGGCTGGCTCGATCGAAACGTGAACGCGCAGCTCGCCCTCGACGCCCTGTTTCTGGGGCTCGCCGGGCGGGATTGGGAGGACCATTGGCTCGGGTCGTAGGAGTTCGGTTCAAGCGCGCCAGCCGCGTGTACCATTTCGATGCCGACGGCGTGGAGTGCGACGTAGGCGACTGGGTGGTGGTGGAGACGGAGCGGGGCATGGCCCTGGGGCAGGTGGCGAGCCCCCCGCGGGACCTCGATCCCATGCCCGGCCAGACCTTTAAGAAGGTGCTCCGTCAGGCCAACGAGCGCGACATCCTGAGGTACGAGCAGAACTGCGAGCTCGAGGGGTACGCCTTTCAGGTGTGTCTCGAGAAGATCCGGGAGCGGGGGCTCCCGATGAAGCTCGTGGACGTGGAGTACCTGTTCGACGGCTCGAAGGCCATCTTCTACTTCACCGCCGAGCAGCGGGTGGACTTCCGGGACCTCGTCCGGGAGTTGGCCCGGGAGTTCCACGTCCGCATCGAGATGCGCCAGATCGGGGTGCGCGACGAGGCGAAGCTCGTGGGCGGGGTGGGGCCGTGCGGCCGGGAGCTTTGCTGCGCCACCTGGCTCACCGATTTCACCCCGGTGAGCGTGCGCATGGCCAAGGAACAGGACGTGGCCCTGAACCCCACGAAGATCTCGGGGGTGTGCGGCCGGCTCATGTGCTGCCTGGGGTACGAGCACGCCCAGTACAAGAAGGCAGCCAAGAAGTTCCCGCGGGTCGGGAAGTCCGTGGAGACGTCCCGGGGCACGGGCAAGGTGATCCGGCGCAACGTGCTCGAGGGCACCTTCGTGATCCAGACCCGGGACGGCGCGGTCGAGATCGACGTCGAGGAGTGGGGGAGGCCGAAGGCCGAACCCACCGGGACCCCTTCGGCCCCGCAGGAGGGGTCGAAGGAGCGAACAACGCCCAAACGGCGCCGGGAGCGCGCGCCCGGGCCGCCGGAGCCCCGCAGGTCGCCGGAACCTAGCCAGCCCGGGAAGAAGGGAGACGAGAAGGCCGAGGAGACGGGCCCGCCGAAGACGGGCACGAAACGCCGCAGGCGCCGGGGGCGGCGCGGACCGAAAAAGCCAAAGGGGTGATCATGGCGAAAACGTTCTATGTGACGACGCCCATCTACTACGTGAACGACGTGCCCCATATCGGCCACGCGTACACCACCGTGGCCTGCGATGCCCTGGCCCGGTACAAGCGGGCGGCCGGGTTCGACGTCCTGTTCCTCACGGGCACGGACGAGCACGGCCAGAAGGTGCAGAAGGCGGCGGCGGAGCGAGGGGAGCGGCCCATCGACCTGGCGAACCGGGTGGTGACCCGGTTCCAGGACCTCTGGAAAACCCTCGAGATCTCCAACGACCGGTTCATCCGGACCACCGAACCGGCCCACCGCCGGGCGGTGGAGGAACTCTTCCGGCGGGTCCAGGCCAACGGCGACATCTACCTCGGGGAGTACGAGGACTGGTACTGCACCCCCTGTGAGACGTTCTGGACCGAGAACCAGCTCATCGAGGGCACCTGCCCCGACTGCAACCGGCCCACCGAAAAGCTCAAGGAGCCGAGCTACTTTTTCCGGATGTCCCGGTACCAGGACGCCCTGCTCAAGCATATCGAGGAGCACCCGGAGTTCATCCAGCCCGTGAGCCGGCGCAACGAGATCCTGTCGTTCGTCCGGGAGGGGCTGCGGGACCTTTCCATCTCCCGCACGAGCTTCTCCTGGGGGATCCCGGTGCCCGGCGACCCCAAGCACGTGATCTACGTGTGGTTCGACGCGCTCACCAACTACATCACCGGGGCCGGGTTCCCCGACGACCCCGAGCGGTTCGAGCGGTACTGGCCGGCCGACGTGCACGTGATCGGTAAGGACATCCTGCGGTTCCACGCCGTGTATTGGCCCACGTTCCTGCTGAGCGCCGGGCTCCCCCTGCCGAAGAGGGTGTTCGCCCACGGCTGGTGGACGGTCGAGGGCAAGAAGATGTCCAAGAGCCTGGGGAACGTGGTGGACCCCGGGGCCATCGCGGCCGAGTACGGGGTGGACGCGTTCCGCTACTTCCTCCTGCGGGAGGTCCCGTTCGGGCTCGACGGCGATTTCAGCCGCGACGCCCTGGTGCACCGGATCAACTCCGATCTGGCGAACGACCTGGGAAACCTGGTGTCCCGGGTGCTCGCGATGGTGGGGAAGTACCGGGACGGCGTGGTGCCCCGGGTGCTCTCGTTCGGCACCGAGGGGGTGGACGAGGGGCTCCGGGAGGCCCTGGCCACGTGCCTGGAGCAGGTGGACGCGGCCATGAACGACCTCGCGTTTCATCGGGCCCTCATCGCCGTGTGGGAGTTCGTGGGGGTGGTCAACAAGTACGTGGACACGACCGCGCCGTGGTCGCTGGCCAAGGTTCCCGAACAGGCGGCCCGGCTCGACCAGGTGCTGTACAACGCCTGCGAGGCCCTGCGGGCCGTGGGACTCCTGGTGTTCCCGTTCCTGCCCCACACGGGCCGGGAGATCTGGCGTCGGCTCGGCATGACCCGCCGGGCCGACGAGGGCCACCTGGAGGAGCTCCGGGAGTGGGGCGGGCTGCCGGCCGGGGTGCGTACCGAGAGGGGCCCCAGCCTCTTTCCGCGGATCGAGGCCCGGTGATCGTCGACACCCACGCCCACCTCACCCTGGAGGGGCTGCGGGACGACCTCGTGGGGGTCCTGGACCGGGCCCGCCGGGCCGGGGTGGGCGCGATCATCACCGTGGGAATCGACCCGGACGACAGCCGGGCCGCGGTGGAACTCGCCGAGCGCACCCCCGGGGTGTGGGCCACGGTGGGCGTGCACCCCCACGACGCCGCCCAGGTCACCGAGGCCGACCTGGATGTCCTGGCCGACCTGGCGCGTTCGGAAGCCGTGGTGGCCTGGGGCGAGATCGGGCTCGACTACTTCCGGGACCGCTCGCCCCGGGACCTCCAGCAACGCCGGTTCCGCGACCAGCTTCGCCGGGCCCGGGAACTCGGGCTCCCGGTGGTAATCCACGACCGCGACGCCCACGCCGACGTCGTGCGCACCCTCCGGGAGGAAGCGGGCGAGCTCCGGGGGGTGTTCCACTGCTTCTCCGGGGACTGGGACCTCGCCCAGGAGGTGCTGGGCATGGGGTTTTTCCTCTCGATCCCCGGCACCGTGACGTACCCCAAAAACGACCGGCTCCGGGAGGTGGTGGCCCGGGCGCCCCTGGAACGGCTCCTCCTGGAAACCGACTGCCCGTTCCTGGCGCCCCAGCCCAAGCGGGGGAAGCGAAACGAGCCGGCCTACATCGTGTATACCGCGGCCGAGGTGGCCCGGATCCGGGGGCTTTCGGTGGACGACGTGGCCCGCATCACCACCCGGGCCAGCCGGGAGCTCTTCGGGGTGGGGGAGGTGGAGGGGAACCCGGTCGCGTACCCGATCCGCCGGAGCCTGTACCTCAACGTCACGAACCGGTGCACGAACCGGTGCGCCTTCTGCCCCAAACACCGGGCGCCCGTGGTCAAGGGCCACGACCTGGCGCTTACCCACGAGCCCTCGGCCGAGGAGATCCTCGACGCGGTGGAGGCCCGGGGCGGGCCCGGGGCCTGGGACGAGGTGGTGTTCTGCGGGTTCGGCGAGCCGCTCCTGCGGCTCGAGCTGGTGAAGGAGGTGGCCCGGGAGCTGCGGCGGCGGGGCGCGCGGCGGATCCGGGTCAACACCGACGGGCTGGCGAGCGCGGTGCACGGTCGAAACGTCCCCGCCGAGCTCGCGGGGCTGGTGGACGCCGTGTCGGTGAGCCTCAACGCCCCCGACGCCGAGACCTACGAACGGCTCTGCCGGCCTGGCGTCGAAGGCGCCTACGAGGCCGTGCTCGGGTTTTTGCGGGAGGCCCGGGAGCACATCCCCGAGGTCACGGCCTCGGTGGTGGCCGTGCCGGGACTCGACCTGGAGGCCTGCCGCCGCCGGGCCGAGGAGCTGGGGGTCCGGTTCCGGGTGCGGCCGTACAACGAGGTGGGATGAGCGCCCGACGGGCCGCCGGAACCGGCCGCCCCGAGGGGCGGTTTTTTGTTGCCGCGAACGGCGCCGGGGGGCGGGCCCCCGGCCGCCGAGCGGCCCAGCCAAGGACGTGTTCCGGAACTCTCGGGAAGCTCCGGTAGACCGCGGCGCGGCCCGCTCACAAGAACAAAAGGTTTCCGCACCCGGTCAGACGGGACACTCCGCAGCCCGGACCACGGGACCGAAGACCGTGCCAGGGGCCAGAAGACAGACCACAGAGGACAGGGGGTTCTCTGACCTCTGACTTCTAAATTCTGGCCCCTGATACGGCAGCCGCTGACGCTGGCATCCCAAAGGATTTTGGCGTCCTAGCGTCCTAGCATCCTAACGTCTTAGCAGGAAGGTACCTGGAAGCGGAGGCATCTCAGAGTAGAGTCCAGACACGTGGTGTAAGAAGGGCATGGGCCCTTGCAAACGAAAAGACCACCGCGTCATCCTCCAGAGCCGTAGCGGTCAACCTGCGGCAAGGAGGGAAGACACGATGGTCGACGTCAATGAAGAGGCCCG